>JANNWK010000111.1:0-15582 GCA_031408355.1 Myxococcales bacterium | reverse complement strand
CTCCTCGATATCCCGCAAGGCCTCGCGATCTGAAAACCAATCCTCACTCTCTTCGGCTGCGACGATGCGCGAAAGATCACTCAGGAGGGAGCGGGCTCCCTCCAGATCTTCCGCCAGCGCGGGCCGGGCCGGCAGCGTGAGCAAGCCGGCGAATGAAGCGACCCGAAGCCAGCGCATGTCTGCAGGTGCTTCTTGGGGGAATCACTGGCGACGTCAAGCGGCGGCGCCCGGCAAGGCCTGCATTTCTGGGTTCTTGGCGCGGGCTAGCGCGAAGCGGCGCCGAAAGAATACGCCAGGCCGGCGAAACCGTAGAGCCGCTTCAGCGGGGAAAGTTCGGGCGCGCCGCCTGACTCAGGTGCGTACTGATGCGGGCCAATCAGGTAGGGACCGCTTCGCTGAAACGCGTAGCCGCAGCTGACGCGATAGCTCAGGCCAGGGATTGAGCTGAGTTGGCCGGATAGCGTGGTCTTCAGCTCGAGCTGAGCCGGCGCGTCCGGAGCCGGGCTGTAGCCGCTCTCGAAGGCGCTGGCGGCAGGGCGGCGCGCCTGATAGTTGGCGGCGACCGCAAGCCACGGCGCCGTGCCCGGCGAACCGAGCCGGTAGGCGAGCCGAGCGTTGCCGAAGTACTGGGGACCCGCGGTCGGCGGTAGCGGCGTCGAGCCATCACTCAGGTCGATGCGCGTGTACGCGCCCGTGACGTTCAGGCCGTAGGCGAGGCGTCTGTCCAAAGCCAAACCGTCGACTCCGCCGTTGAAGCCATAACTATCGATCTGTCCGGCGTTTCGATAGGTGTAGGCCTCTTCGGTGCCCACCGCAATGTCGCCGCGCAGGGTAGCGGCCGCGAGCTCTTCCTCGGAGAGGAGCACGTTCTGCACCATGTCGAACCAGTAGCTCCGAAACACGCCGAAGCCGATGCGGTGCGCACCCATGCGCTGCTCGAAGAACACCTCGAAGGAGCGTTCGCGCTCCGCCTTCAGATCCGGCGCCGCCACCTCGAAGTTCGGATCGGCGTAGAAGCGCTCGTAGCTGTTGGGGGAGCGGAAGGCTTCGGAATAAATGAGCTTCAGGCGCGCGCTCTCCCAGGGCGTGACGCCCAGCGCGCCGCGCGGTGACAACCGAGCCGCGTAGTCACTCACGTAATCAAGCCGAACTCCCGCGTTGAGGTCGAGCCAACGGAGCGGGGTCAGACCCTGCTCAACGTAGGCCGCCAGCGGCAAGCGGGTCTGTACATAGTCGTTCTCGGCCGCAGAGAGCGAACCGGTAGCCCCGTCGGCAACCTGGAGATCGCTGTCCACGTGGGTCGCGCGCAGCTCCAGCCCGAACAGGCTGCGGGGTCGAGCGGCGCCGGATGCCGTGAAGGCGAGCCGCGCCTCAGCGCCCGCGGTAAGACCGGTGCCGAACAGGTCGCGCACGCAACCATCGCTCGTATCTTCGGGGCAGTCTTCGGCCGCCGCGTTGGGCGAGTGCCACTGGTAGTCGTTGTAGTCGCCGTAGGCGCGCAGGCTGAGGCTGGTAGCGCGGGACAGCGCGGCACGCGTGCGAAGTTCGAGGTTGATCGCGCGATCGCGCTCGAAGGCTGAGGCGTCATCGAACAGACCTTCGTTCGCGACGATCGCATCCTGGTAAGGCACGCCGCGTCGATACATGCCGGCGCGCAAGGCCAGCTCCGTGTCGTCAAGCCGCAGCACGCCGTAGAAGGCGGGCACCTCGCTGAAGCCGGCCTCGCGCACTCGGCCGCCCCACACGCCCTTGGGTGTGCGAGGCCCGAAGTCCTTGGGCAGGCCTGTTACGGAGTCGTCCCCATACAGCTGCGGGCCGAGCTCGTGGGCCGGCGCCAGCTCCCGGTAGTATTCAAGCTGCGCCACAAGCTCAGCCGGCCGCTGAAACAGCTTAAATTCCAGGCCAGCGCCCAAGCCGACTCGGTAACTCGTGCCGAGATCTGCGGCGAAGCCGGCACTGCCCGGAGCGCGCAGGCCCCCGCCGCGCGCGTTCGGCACGCTGAGTTCGCCCTCGGCCAACACGTGAACGCCCGAGAAGTCCCGCGCGCGCTTGGTGACGATGTTGATAACCCCGAACATGGCCTGGCTGCCATACAGCACCGAGCCGGGGCCCAGCAGCACCTCGATCCGATCGATGAGCTCGAGCGGGATGAGTGAACCGCGTTCGAAGTAAGCGGTGCCGTTCCACGGCTCGTTCAGCGCGTGCCCGTCCACGAGCAGCAGCATGTGGTTGCCGTAGTCCGAGGTCAGCAGTACGCCGCGCGAGCCGACCTCAACCGCGTGCTGAGGGTTCGTGGCAACCACGCCCAGCGACAGGAAATTCAAGGCTTCGTCGAGCGAGCGCAGGCCGTAGCGTCGCATGTCCTCGCCCGTGATCACCGACGATACCGCCGGCGCGACGTCGGCGCTCTCCGCGCCCTTCGAGGGCGTCGAAACCACGGGGCGCTCCAGCAGCGACTCAAGGCCTTCGGTGCCCTGCGCTCGCGCCCAGGAAGCACAAAGCGCCAATGCCAAGCCGACTTCGGCGGGAAATCGCCTCATTGAATCACCTTCGCTAGGCGCAGCAGCTCGGGCGTGAACGCGACGTTCTGTCGCTTCGCCTGCGCCAAATGGATCAAAAGTTTGGGGCGCCCCGACGACAGCTCGAAGGCGAGCACAGACCCCACGGCCGCATAGCTCGCGCTCACCGCCGCGCTCAGTACGTCAACCCCCACCAGAGCGGTCGCGATCGCCGGCATCTGGTCGCCGAGCCCCGTCGAGAGGTAGACGATGGCGGCTTGGCGCGCGCGTACCTCGGCCGCCAGCGCCTGGGGCGTCGTGTAGCGGAGCGTGCTCGGCCTAGGCGGAAGGCCAGCGATGCTGGGCAGCGCGCCCAGCTCTTGCGAAAGGGCGCTCGCCAAGCGTTCCGATTCGGCGTCGCTCGCCTTGATCACGACCAGGACACGCGCTTCATGTCCCGCTCGCGCGCGAAAGTTGCGGTCGTAAGTCGCCACCTTGGCCAGCAGCTCGACCTGCGCCCGCACGGGAACCGCGACTTCCTCGGCGAGAGCCGGCCAAGGCGCCCCGAAGGCGACCGCCAGGGCGACCAGGGACGCGAGGTCGCGCCGGGAGAATTGCTGAAACGACGCCAAAATCCTAAGCCTACAAGAGTACCACCGGCTCATGCCTTCGTGACAGACGAGTTTCGCGGCTCTGCGGCCGCGGCCGAGCGCTGTTCCCTTTTCTATCAATACGTCCCATCATTGGCAGGCTTTAGAGGGCCCCCGCTGACCTCCGACTCTTCTCGCAGCCCCGGACCCGCGCCGGCGGCGCTTCGGTCGCCGCCACCGCCCGGCAAATCGGGGGCGCCGGGGCTCGCCGCGGCGCGCTCGTCCCTCGCTACGCGGCTGGCCGCGTTGACGTTCGCGGTGGTTTCTGCGGCGGGCGTGCTGACCGCCGCTGAGCTGGCGGGGCGCGAGCACCAGCGCATCGTTGCGGGCAAGCGGCTGGCAGTCGCAATGGCGGCCGACGTCATGGTGAGCGTTCTCGCGCCTGCCGTAGACTTCGGCGATCCCGAGGCGGCTCGGGCTAGCCTCGAAGGACTCAGGAGTAACCAGGCCTTCGTCTACGCTGGGGTGTGGGCCAAGGCGGAGGAACGGCCGCTGGCGGAGCTGCGGCCCGGCGCCTCGCCGCTCGGCCGGGCTCGCCCGGCGTTGCGCAATGAAGAACGCCTCACGCCCGACTTCATTGAGCTTCAGCGACTGGTGCGAGATCCAGGTGGCGCTAGCCTGGGCGTGGCTCTCTTCCGCGCCTCGTTGGCAGCGGAGAACGCCGAGCTGGCCCGCTCCCGCCGGGCCATATTTCTAGGCACCGCCGGGCTGGCGGTCGCCTTGGCGTTTGTCCTGCTCGCGCTCGTCAGAAGGTCGGTCGTGGCGCCGCTCCAGAAGCTGGCAAGCGCCGCGCGCAAGCTGGCTCGCGGCGAGCAAGCGCAGATTGAGACCACCACCAACGACGAGATCGGCATGCTGGGCCAGCTGTTCAATCGCATGAGCCTGGCGATCACGGACCGCGAGAAGCGGCTGCGCGAGGCGACCCGGCGCGTACAAGGCATCCTGGACCACACAGGTCAGGCCATCTTGCTGTTCGGCGCCGATGGGCGGATCTTGGAGGAGCGTTCGCACCAGGCCGACGTCTGGTTCGGATCTAGCGCGGCCACGGGCGAGCGTATCGTGAACGCGCTGCTGCCCTCTGAGCACGCTACCCAGCTCGAACGTGACGCCTTCGAGGCCTGGATCGAGGCCGCGGCCTCGGGTGAGAGCGACTGGGAGCAGCTCGCCTCGCTAGCTCCGAGCGAGGCGGTGATCGAGGACGCCGCAGGGACTCGCAACCTCAGCCTCGATTTTCGTGGAGTGGAGCGCGAGGAGGGCCAAGCCATCATGCTGCTGGCCACGGACGTCACGGACAAGCGACGCTTGGAGCGCTCAGTCGAAGAGAAGGATCGCGAGGGGCAACGCCAAGTCGCGCTCATGCGCCGACTGCTGTCGGGCGGCGCGCAGGCCTTTGCGCGGTTCCTGGAGGAGGCCCGGGGGCGCCTGGCGCGCGCGCGCGTCCTGCTGGCGGGCCAGCGCACCAAGGAAGCTGCCATCTCGATCTTCCACGACGTGCACAGCTTGCGTGCGGAGGCTCGCGGCTTTGCTCTGAGCAAGCTGGAACGAGAGCTACTCGACATCGAGGGCAACCTGGTCATGCTCCGCTCGGACAGCGAGTTCGTCCCGAAGACGGTCTGGGCACAAGTGGAAGCCGGCCTCGGGAGGGCCGAGGAAGACCTCGAAGGTGCCGAGGCGCTCTTCATCGCGGAGTCGCCGATCGGTCGAGCGATCCTGGAGCAGCTGCCCGTCCGGCGAGCCGACGTGGCGCGACTCCTGGAACTCACCCAGTCGCGAGACGACGAGGTGGGCGCCATCTCGCGGCGCCTGGCGGCGCGCCCTTTTGGCGAAGCGACGATCGCCCTGCTCGAATCCATTCCGGGCTGGGCTGAACGCGCCGGCAAGGAGGTTCAACTCGTGGTCACGGGCAAGGACGTCCTGGTACCGGAGCCGCTCCTCCAAGCCTTCACGGCCGCCATCACACACCTGGTCCGCAACGCCATCGCGCATGGCATCGAATCGCCGGAAGATCGTGAAAAAATTGGCAAATATCGCGCCGGCCAGGTCGAAATCAGCTGCCGCGATTCCGGACCAGGGCCCGAGGCTTTCGTGATCGACGACGGCGCCGGCCTCGACCTCGCCGCCCTCCGAACCGAGGCTCGCCGGCTCAACCTGCCGGACAACGCCAGCGCGCTCGAATTGGCGTCCAGCCCTGGCTTGTCGACCTTCAAGGCCAGCCAGGGTGACCCCGAATTGGCCGGCCGCGGCGTCGGACTTGGCGCCGTGCGCGCAGAATTGGCCCGCTTGGGGTATCATCTGCAGCTCGATTCGCAACGGGGCGTACGCACACAATTCTCGATCACGCGGGGCGCTGCGCCATGACCGACAAGCCCGTCATCCTGATCATCGACGATAGCGAGCCGCTGCTGGTGCGGCTCAAGCAGCGCTTGTCCGTGGAGGGGTATGAGGTGATCACGACCTCGCAGACGGTGGGCGCGGCTCGCTACCTCCTGCGTTGCGAGCTGGCGATCATCGATTTTCACATGCCCGGGATCGACGGCGGGACTGTGGCAGGTTCCCTGCGTGGCGCGTGCCGCGAGCGCCAGCCGCTCTTCTACCTGTACACGTCCGACGCCGGCGTCGGCCTCAAATACAAGGCCCTCGGCTTCGACGGCGTTTTCACTCAGAAGGGCGACGACGACTCGCTGGTCAAGCAGCTCTCGGCCGCCATGCGCATGGCCAAGCTGAGGGCGCTCTCCGCCAAGAAGTCGCTGAAATAGCCGGGCGTTTTCGCAAACTTGTAGCCTGGCTTACGAGGCTGCGCAGCCGGACGTTCTACAAGCGATGGGCAGCACCGAGGCGATGCAGAGCGCGCTGACCGACGTGGTAGCGCGCGGAGATTTTACGGTACCCCCCTATCCGGCGGTGGCGCTACGACTGCAGCGCCTGCTCGCGCGGCCCAACTACGGCGTCGCAGAGGTGGCGGAGATCATCGCGGCTGATCCAGCGCTCGCCGCGACCGTGCTGGGCGCCGCCAACTCGGCCGTGTTCGGCAGCACCAACCCGATCACCACCTTGGCTCGCGCCGTGAATCGGCTGGGCGCAAGAACCGTGGGCTCGATCGCGATCGCCGCCGGCCTGGGCGCAAGCGCGACTTCGGCAGGTGTCCTGTTCGACGTGAAGTACCGGGTCTGGCGGCGCTCGGTAACGTGCGCACTGGCCTGCCAGAAGCTGGCGCCGGCGCGCGGTCTCGATGCGGAGGAGGCGTTCTTGGCAGGGCTGCTGCACGGCTTCGGCCGCTCGGTGGCCGTGACGTCCCTCGAAGAGCTGCTGAAGACCCACCAGCCGCCGCGGCCGCTGTCGGTGGGCGAGTGGCTAGGTATCGCCGAACAGCACCGGTCGAAGCTCGCGCAGGCCGTCGCGGAGCGCTGGCAGCTGCCCGAGGTGATCGCCCAAGCCATGCTCACCCAGCCAGGCATGCCCAGCGACGGCGGGATCGGCGAGCTGCTCCTCGACGCCGACCAGCTCGCCGCCAGCATCGATGCCGGGCAAATGCCGGAGTCACGGTTGCCCAAGGACGCGAGCACCGTCGATGCGCTCGTGGCGGGACTACCGGCGGCCCTCGAAGCGTTAGCCGCGCCCTCCACGGCGCCGCCGCGTGCCAGCCCTGCCGTCGCCAAGCCCGAGCGCGCCCTGGAAGGCGAAGCGCGCAAGAAGG
The DNA here is from genome assembly GCA_031408355.1 of Myxococcales bacterium. Classification (GTDB taxonomy): domain Bacteria; phylum Myxococcota_A; class Polyangia; order Polyangiales; family Polyangiaceae; genus PMG-095. Next base: position 8,740 of record JANNWK010000111.1, on the reverse strand, counting down.
CGATCTCGATCGTCGATCGGCGCGCCAAGGCGGCGGCAACTCTGACCTGCTTGTCGCTCAGCCCTTCAGGCCTCGAAGTCGAAAGCTCACGTCCCTTCCAAGAAAGCTCCGTCGTGCGGCTGTCGCTCAGCTGGGGGACGACCACGCTCGATCCATGGCTGAACGTGGTGTTGTGCGTGCCCAACGGGTCCAAGTACCGGGTCGAGCTGCAGCTCTTCTCGCCCACGCGCGAGACGAAGGACCAGTGGCAGACGCTCTACGGTAGCAGCTAGCGGCGCCGAAAAGCCCGTATCGCCTCGCCCACGCCACGGGGCGCTGCCTGCCGGCAAAAGCTTGCTCCTGGCCAAAAACACCGGCATAAAGGCGTGGGTTTTCGCTTGAGGACGAGGTCGCCGCTACGGACAGCATCGGGAGAGCGGCGTGCCCGCCTCGCGCAAGCGCGCCTGGGTCAGGTTCTGGCAGGCAAATGGCGCTTGGAGACGCTGCTCGGCCTGGGCAAGTTGGCGGCCGTCTTCGAGGCCAGCCACGTCAACGGCAACCGCGTGGCGCTCAAGGTGCTGCACTCGGATCTGGCCAACTCGCCCGAGCTGCGCGAACGCTTCTTGACTGAAGCCTACGCCGCCAACCGAGTGGCCCACCCCGGCGTCATGGCCGTGCGCGACGAGGGCACCACCGACGATGGCCTCGTCTTCCTGGTTTTTGAGCTGCTGCGGGGTCAGTCGCTGGCCAGGCGACTGGAGCTTCAGGGTGCGCCCTTTTCTCCCCGCGATGTGCTTGAGCTGGGCGCGCAGTTGCTGGACGTGCTGGTGCACGCCCACCACCGAGGCTTCGTGCACGGCGACATCCGACCCGAGAACGTGTTTCAGACGCGCGATGGTCGAGTGCGGCTGTTAAACTTTGCCGTCAGCGAAAGCACCAGCAAGCGCTCGCGGGCCGACGGACCCGGCGCAACGGCCAGGCTCCCGGCCTTCGCGCCGCCGAATCAAACGCTGGGCAACTGGGACGCCGTCAACGCTCGCAGCGATCTGTCGTCGCTCGGTGCCAGCATGTTTCTCTTGCTCGCGGGTCGACCGGTGCGAAACGGCGTCAGCGTGGCGGAGCAGCTCCGGTCAGGCGGCGAGTCGGCTGCCTTGCCACGCTCGGTGGTCGCCGTGCTCGACCGGGCCCTCGCCTTCGACAGCGAGGATCACTTCCCCGACGCACGCTCCATGCGGCTCGCCGTGCAAGCGGCCACGGATGAGCTGAGCCCTCGCTCGGTCCCGCCGCCGCCTTCAGTCGCGCCGTTGACGCTGTCGGTCCAGCCCCCGCGACCGCGTAGCGTCAGCACCCTCCGACCCGTCGTCTCCAGCTCTGGCCTGAACCCGGTGGGCGGGCGTGTTGAGTCACGCGGGACGCTGGGGCTCTTCGTCGGCCTGGGCATGGCGCTGGGCCTGGGCATCGTGGTGGCGGCTCGTCTCACCACCCATGTGCCGGAGGCGCCCGTCGGGCCGGTGGCTGCGGGCGAAGCCTTGCAGCCAGAACCGCCCCGCCCAAGCCTCGACGCTCGGGGGCCCGCCGCGCGGGTTACGCCCAGCAGCCGCCCGCCTGCGCCCCTGCCGCCCGGCTCGGCTACTCCTGAAAATACTAAAAAGTTACGAGCCGTTAAGCCCCAAGTTGCGGGCATCCCCCGAAGCGACTAGGGTTCCGCTCCCTTTCGTTGCGTCTGGAGAGCACATGGCCCGCGTCACCGTCGAAGATTGCCTGGAGAAGGAAGAGAACCGTTTCGCCCTCGTGGTGCTAGCGGCGGCTCGTGCTCGCTCGTTGATGAAGGGCAACCCCTCGCTCGTGAACGCGAAGAACAAGCCGCTGGTGATCAGCCTGCGGGAGATCGCGGCCGGCAAGGTGCGCTTCAATCGCCCCACGAACGACGCCGTGCTCGAGTACATCACCGAGCTGGGTCGCGCTAACTACTAAGTTTGCTCGGCGGCTGGCGGCGTGAAGATCAAGGCGTTCGGGAGGGCCGGCGACGAGGGCGCAACCGCGCACTACGACGACCCTCTGTACTACACGAAGACGTACAAGGATCGGGACCACGACGTCGACTACTACGTGAGGCTGGCGCGGCGCTCGCGCGGCCCCGTGCTGGAGTACGGCGTCGGCAACGGCCGCATCGCGCTGCCCATCGCGCGCGCTGGCGTCCAAGTCACGGGGATCGACCTTTCCGCGCCCATGCTGGAGAGCCTGGAGCAGCAGCTCAAGCGTGCTCCCAAATCAGTACGCGATCGGGTTGATTGCCACCAGGGGGACATGCGCACGCTTTCGCTGGGCAAGCGTTTCCCGCTCGTCATTGCGCCATTCAATTGCATCCTGCATTTGTACGAACGCGGCGACATGGAGCAATTCTTGGCTCGAGTGCGCGAGCACCTCGCCCCCGCGGGCCACTTCGTCTTCGACTTCTCGGTCCCGCACGGCGACGACCTGATCCGCGACCCCGAGAAGGCCTTCGCGGCGCCGCGGATCCGCCACCCTACGACCGGCACGCTCACTCGCTACGCTGAGCGCTTTGAGTACGACCGGCTCCGCCAGCTGCTCCTCGTCAAGATGGACTTCATGCCCGAGGACGACAGCAAGCCCTGGACGGTGCCGCTCACACACCGCCAATTTTTCCCCCGCGAGATGGAAGCGCTGCTCCACTACAACGGCTTTACCAGCATCTTCTTCACCGCGGATTTCACCGACCAGCCCGCGGACCAACACGTGGACTCGATGGTCGTAAATTGCATGGCGCGGCCGGGCGGCGAGGACGAGCAAGCGGCGCCCCCGCCCAAGCCGCGCCGCCGAAGCTCGAAATAGCCGCTCTGCCCCTTGCGACCGCCTAGCGTGGCGCTTAGCTTGAGCCGGCGACACATGGCGACGGATCTATACAAGGACCTCGGTGTTGCGAAGAGCGCGGACGCCGACGAGATCAAGAAGGTCTACAAGAAGCTCGCCGGCCAGCTGCACCCCGACCGGAACCCGGGCGATCAGAAGATTGAAGCTCGCTTCAAGGCCGTGAACCACGCCTACCAGGTCCTGAAGGACCCAGAGAAGCGACGCCTCTACGACGAGTTCGGAGAAGAGTCCCTACGGGAAGGCTTCAACCCGGCGGCCGCGCGCGCCTATCGGAATGCCGCCCAGGCGGCCGGCGCAAGGCGAGCACGCGGGGGCGGCGTGAGCTTCGAGGACTTCGCGCGCTCGGGCGGCAGTGGCGGCATCGGCGGCGGCGGCGGCTTCGGGGATCTACTCGGGGACCTGCTCGGAGGCGGGCGAGGCGGGCGGGGTCGCGGCGGCGACGTCAAAGGCTCGGACATCGCTAGTGAGGTCGCCATCGACTTCGTCTCGTCGCTGCGCGGCGCCGAGCTGAAGCTACGCCTCCAGAACGGCGGCGAAGAGGTGACGGTGCGGGTCCCGGCCGGCGCCGGCGACGGCGACAAGGTGCGGGTCGCAGGTCACGGCGCGCCCTCCATGATGGGCGGGCCACCGGGCGATCTCGTGCTGACGATCCGGGTGGAGCGCCACCCGTGCTTCGAGCGGGACGGACTGGATCTCTACCTGAACTTGCCGATCACGGTCGGCGAGGCGCACCGGGGCGCCAAGGTGCGGGTGCCGACGCCCGACGGCCCCGTCACCCTGAGCGTACCGAAGCACGCTCAGAGCGGGCAGGAGGCGCGGCTGAAGGCCAAGGGCGTGAAGCGGGCCGGCAAGCAGGGCGACCTCTACGTGCGCTTCCAGGTCAAGCTACCGGCCGTGGAGAGTCCCGAGGTCGACGAAGCCGTTAAGGTGCTTGAAGACGCGATGGCCGGCGACGTGCGCGGCGGCATTCACTTCTGAGAAGGTGGCTAGTCGGCGCTCGAGGCGCGGCTGGCCGAGCTGCTACGCCGTGGGCCTTCGGGCGCCTCGGACGCGCTTGGCAAGAGGCTGCCGTCCGCGTCCGAGTAACGAGCTAGCTCCGCCGCTACACGTCGCACGGATGCCTGCTTCTCGTGGAACGGCTGGAAACTCGACTTCACGCCCGCCAAAATCATGCCCTTGATATCAACGAACGGCACGCCCAGCTTGGTGTGAACGAGGAACAGCTCTTTGGAGACCGACGTGTCGGTGATGAGCCGGTTGTCCGTGTTGATCGTGACCCGTACCCCAAGGTCGAAATAGAGCTTGAGCGGATGCGAGGCGAGGTCCTTGACGGCGCCCGTTTGCACGTTGCTGGAGGGGCAGCACTCGAGTGGAATGCGCTGATCCGTAATGTAGTGGAGGAGATCGCCGTCCTCGCGGAGCCGGCAACCGTGGCCGATCCGATGCGCGCCGCAGACGTGCAGGGCCTGCGCGATGGATTCCGGACCGTAGGCTTCGCCGGCGTGAATCGTGCAGTTGACGTTGTTGTCGCGCACGAGTTGAAAGGCCGCGCGGTGGTGCTTGGCCGGAAAGTCCGCCTCGGCTCCGGCGAGATCGAAGCCCACGACGCCGCGCCCCTTGTAGGCCACCGCCAATTCGGCCATTTCATACGAAGATTCAGCCGAAATGTTGCGGATGCCGCAGACAATGACATTGGCCTTGATGCCGTAGGTTTCCCGCGCCCGGCGCAGGCCAGCCAGGACCGCCTCGACCACCTTGGTGAGCTTTAAGCCGCGCCGAGTGTGCAGCATGGGCGCGTAGCGCACCTCCATGTAGTGCACGTTCTCCGCGTGAGCGTCCTCGGCCAGCTCGAAGGCGATTCGCTCCAGTGACTCTTCGGTTTGCATCACCCGCAACGTGATGTCGAACCCACGCAAGTACTCCACGAGCGAGCCGAAGTTCCGGCCGCAGCCGATGGCCGCGTTCAAGCCCGGCACGTCGATGGCCGGCAGCTCGACCCCCTGCTCGCGGCCAAGCTCCAAGATCGTCTCCAGGCGGAGCGAGCCGTCCAGATGCACATGCAGATCCGTCTTGGGTAGCGCGCGGAACACCGCAAAAGGGACGCACCCAGCGCCCGAGACCAGCTCTTCGTCGTTCAACAACGTAGCCATATAGGAGTGTAGCAAGCGGCGGCGGGTCGCGCAAAGAAGCCCGCGCCCGGGCTACGCCCTCAAGCTGCAAGGCGCTAAGTGCGGGCGACGGCCAGCCACCAGCAAGGCCGCGAGTAGGCCCAGCGCGGCCGCCAGGTACACGGGCCAAGCCACGCCCGTCACTCCGTCGCCACGCTCGGCGCTTTCTAGGGCATCGCGCAGCCCCGCTTCGTCGTAGGCCCCGACCAGGCGCCGACTGCCAACGTAGGTGGTGGGGAGCCCTTCGAGCTCCGGCGGGACCAGCAGCCCGGCCTCGCGCTCGACGCGCGCGTCCGTTTCGGGCGCAAGCAGGCAGCGCTCGAAGCCGGCTGGCTCGAGGCCGACCGCTTGAGCGAGCCGGTCGATGCCGGCGGGGCTGAGATCCTGCGCAGCAAACAGCGCATCGGCCATGGCCTCGCGTTTGCTCGGCTCCAGCACCTCCGCGCAGACGGCCGCGCGGGCCGCGTCGCGCGCGTTGGGGTGACTTGGCAGCGGCTTGTTCAAGCGCACGAAGTGCACGCGATCCCCAAAGCTCTTGAGGGCTGGCTTCAGGGTCAGGTGGAACTTCCGGCACGCGGGGCACTGAAAGTCCGCGAACTCGATCACGTTGATGCGCCCCGGCAGGTAGTGGCGCAGCACGGCTGCTGGCACGGGCGGCGACGGCTTCACGGCCGACCAGGCGAGCGGCGTCACCACCGCCCACGCCGCGAGCCCCGCCCAAGCCCACGCCTTCAAGCCGCTGCTGCGCGCTGCCTCCGGTGCTCCGCGCACGCTCAGCAGCGCCGCGACCGCCGCCACGAGCGCCGCCACGTCCGTCGTCACGCACAGCCAGCAGAACGCCCGCAACTGAAAGGCTTGAACAAAGAGCAGCCCCAGCGCGACCACCCCACCCAAGCCCGCCGAAGCGAGCAGGGCCGTCCGCCGCGAAAAAAAGGAGCTCGCGAAGACGACACTGAACCCGAGCAAACCCAAGGCCGGCAAGGGCAGATAGAGCCCGTCGCCAAGCCTGACGTGGCTGAGCGGGCTGCTCCGCACGACGCCGCAGCCCGAGGTGGCGCTGCAGAAGCTGGGCGACCCCGCCACGTAGTCTCCCAAGAGCGCTGCCGAGGCGAGCAGGGCCAGCAGTGAAGCGACACGCACGACCAGCAGCCAGGGCTCCTTTTGCACCTCCGCTGTATACTAAACTTCGGCCTCGGGACGGCGTCTGGCTCGCCCGACTCGCTCAAAAGCCGGGCAATTCCCGGAGCGTCGCGGCTTTCGGCTTTTGTCGAGGACGGCCCCGTGGCGGCGAGCTATGACCCGCCGGCCATGGCCCGCAGAAAGCCCGAAAAAACCCTACCCTCCAAGGCGGCCCGCGGCTTCGAGGGCCTGCTCAACATGAACCCGCGCGGCTTCGGGTTCGTGGCCGGCGGCGCCGGGCAAGACGACGTGTACCTGCCGCCCGACACGATCGGCGGCGCCTTGCACGGTGACCGCGTGTTCGTCTCGGTCGTGGCCCAAAGCGACCGGGGGCTCGAGGGGCGCATCGAGAAAATCGTCAAGCGCCGCAGCCCGCGCGTGGCCGGCGTGATGCGCAAGCGCGGCAAGAGCGCCTGGCTCGAACCGGACGATTCACGCCTGCGCGGCCCCATCGTGATCACGGAGGGCGCCAAGCTGGGCAAAGATGGCGAGGCCGCCGTCGTCTGCATCACGCGCTTTCCTGACTTCCCCGACGAGAACCCCGAGTGCGAGCTGGTCAGCGTGCTGGGCGCGCCCGGCGAGCCAACCGTCGAGATCACGAAGATCCTGGTACGAGAAGACGTGCGTGAGTCGCACTCAGACGCCGCCCTGCGCGAGGCCGAGCTGTTCGCCCAGCGCCTCGGCGCCGGCAACCTGCAAAATCGCACAGATCTGCGGAATATTCCGCTACCTACCATCGATCCGGAAGACGCCCGCGACCACGACGACGCGGTCTGGGTCGAGAAGCGCGGTGAGGGCTATCGCTGCTGGATCGCCATCGCCGACGTGAGCGAGTTCGTTCAGCCCGGCACGGCGCTCGACGAGGAGGCGCTGTCGCGCGGCTGCACCGTCTACCTGCCCACACGCGCGATCCCGATGCTGCCCGCCGCGCTCGCGGCCGACCTGTGTTCACTCTTGCCGGAGCGGGAGCGGCTCTGCTTGTGCGTGATAGCCGACCTCGATCGAGACGGCACCATCAGGACCTACGAGATCGTCGAGGGCGTGATGCGCTCGGCGGCGATGCTGACCTACGGTGGCGTGGCGCGTGCGCTCGGCTTCTCGGAGCTTCCGCCCAAGAGCCCGGCAGCGGAGGCCTTCAAAAAGGATTTGAAGGTGATGGAGGAGGTGACCCGCAAGCTGCGCAAAGCCAGGATGGCGCGCGGCGCGCTGGATATGAATCTGCCCGAGGCCCGCGTGCTGGTCGATCCAGAGACCGGCGCGCCCACGGACGTGGTGCGAAGAGCCCAAGATCCGGGCGTCAAGCGGGCCTATTCCATGATCGAGGAGCTGATGCTGCTCGCCAACGAGGCGGTGGCGCTGTGGCTCGGCCGACACAAAGCGCCGACCGTCTTTCGCATCCACGGCACGCCCGACGAGGCCAAGCTCGAGCGGCTGGGCGAAGTGGCCAGCCGGCTGGGTGTGGAGTTCGACCCCGAGGAAATGAAGGAGCCGCTAGGCGTGTCTCGCTTCCTCGCCCGCAGTCAGAAGCACGAGCGCAAGCAAGTGCTGGAAATGCTCTTGCTGCGCTCGCTCAAGCAGGCCGCCTACGACACCAAGAACATCGGCCACTTCGGCTTGGCCTCGAAGAACTACGTGCACTTCACCTCGCCTATCCGGCGTTACCCGGACGTGCAGGTGCACCGCGCCGTAAAGGCCATCTTGCGCGGCCAGAAGCCGGATACGAGCCCCGCCAGCGTCGAAGCCTTGCAGCTCTCCGCGACGCTCTCTTCGGCCCGCGAACGCGCCGTCATGGACATCGAGCGCGAGGTCGTGGACCTGTATCGCTGCTTGCTCATGCGCGAACACCTGGGCGAAACCTTTGAAGGAACCGTGAGCGCCCTGGTGGGCAGCGGCGCTTTCGTGAGCCTCGACGCGCCTTTCGTCGACGTGCTCATCCGCTACGAAGCCATGGGGCCCGATCAGTATCAGCTCTCGGAAGACGAGCTCTCCGTCGTCGGCTCACGCTCCGGCGACACCGTTTCGCTCGGCGATCGCCTGAGCGTCACGATCGAAGACGTCGCCATCCTGCGGCGTCAAACCTACGGGCGAAGGAACCCGCCCGAGGCGCTGCTCAAGCAAATGAAGTCCGCCCCGCAACTACCGCTGAGGACGCAACGTCTGGGCATTTCGCACACGCGGCCCGGCGCGAGCTCTGGCGGGCGGCCGCAGCCGGGCAACCCGGGCGGGCGCGGCACCCCGCGTCGCGACGACGGGCGTGGCGGTGCAGCTCGCGGCACGAGCGATGCTCGTGGGGGCAGCGGCGGCGCGCAACAGGGCCGCGGCGGCGGCGCTGGAGCGGGTCAACAGGGGCGTGGCGCAGGCGGTGGCGCACGGCCTGCGAGTGGCGGCGCTCACCGTCCTGCGGGCGGCAGTCGCCCCAACGCCAGCGGCGGACGCCCAAGCGGTGCTGGTGGTGGTGGGCGTCCTGCTGGTGGTGGTGGGCGTCCTGGTGGTGGTGAGCGTCCTGGTGGTGGTGGGCGTCC
>JANNWK010000110.1:0-10219 GCA_031408355.1 Myxococcales bacterium | reverse complement strand
CTCCGGATCCATCGCGACGAAGTCCGGGTTCTGGCGAATGTTCGGACCGATATCGAACCAGGCGCCGGACGCCTCCGGCTTGTGCTTCAGATACTCGAGGGTAAAATCCTTCAGCGCATCGACCGCGCCGCTAGCGATGATCTTGTCCTTGCCGGAGATCGAGTTGCTGGTGATGTCCGTCAACTCCTCCATCGCGCCCAGCGTAAGCGCCTGCGCCTGCGCCGATTTTTGACGATCCGTGGCGCGAAAGGCGCGCAAGGTGCCGACCACGGCTTCACTCCGGATCTTGGCGACGATGTTCATGGGCTCGACGAACCAGAAGACGTAGCGGAAGTAGGGGCCCATCAGCACCATGCCCAAGGTCGTCGCCGCCATCATCCCGAGCAGGGCGGCGCGCGGCACGTAGTCGTGATGTAGCGACACGCTGAGCCAGACCCCGCAGACGCAGGTGATGACGTAGAAGCCCATCACCGAAAGATTCATACGATCGCGCAAGAACATGCGCGCAACGCCGGTGTAACGGTCCGCGGACAACTGCACGATAATGCTGACGACCGTGATCACGATACCGAAGACGGCCGCGATAGTGCCCGCGAGCGAACTCACCGCGTCCGTGATGCTGGCGGGGTCGAAGGAAAAGTAACGAGAGAACGGCCCGCGCGCCAAACTGCCACCCGCGCTGCCCGTGAAGAAGTGGTCCAGGCTGTAGAACAGCCAGAAGATCGTCAGGGCCGCGCCCATCAGGAACACGATCGGCACGAGCCACTGTCGTCGGAAGCTTTGACGCTGCGCCTGCATCGGGATCACGCCACCGTTCCAGGGCTGGGGCCAGCTTTCAACCGTCGCGACGATTGCCGCGCTTTCGACGGCGGATCGGCAGCACGATCGCCGCAAGTCCGAGCGACCACAGGCTCAGCTTTAACCGGGACGGCCGGGGGCGGCGCACGACCTGCCCAGGGTCCGAGCTGAACAAGGCTTGGCGCTGAGTCCGGGGGGCGGCCTGACCTGTGCACGTATCGCCGTCGTAGCTGGTGTCCTCGCCTTCGGTTGCGGTGTCGCCCGAACAGCTTTCGTCGCTGTCGGAGGTGCTCGACGTGTCCGAAGAACAATCCGCTTCGCTGGAGCTGCCCGAGGTGTCCGAGGAACAGTCGGGGTCATCGCCGTCGGACGAGTTACTGGTGTCCGAAGCACAGTCGATGTCTGGCTGTTCGTCGTCGTACGGCTCGCCCGATGGCGCAGGTTCGGGGGAACCGCTGCAACCAAGTTCGACCGGCTCACTAGAGAGAGAGCCTGGCTCGTAGGCGACCTGTTCGGGCGGAGCCGCGCCCGAGGGAGGGGCGGGGCCTACTTGGCGCGGACCTGGCACGACCGGCACCGGACGGGGTTCAATCGCTGGCGAGCAAGCGGCTTCGTCGAGTCGTTGAGCGATGATGAGCGGCGCGACGGCCAACCCACCGCCCAGCCAAAGCGCGGGCTCGACCCCCGCAGCGCTCGAGACGAGCATGCGAACCAGGGTCGCGCGCTCGGGAGTCACCGCCTCAAACGCCACGCCCACATCGTCGGCTACACGGCCGTCGGCCAGCTCAGCTTCGTCTGCCGCTCGGCGCGCGTAGCTAGCGACGAGGGGTTCCAGCGTAAGTAGGTCATTGTAAATGGTCCAATCGAAGAGCGGGCCACGCCCCCGCATCTCGACGAGTGGCTCCGGCCGGCTCTGCAGCCACTGCTGTGCGACGTCGCGGTAGTCGCTCGTGGCATGTTCGCCAGCCAGGAACGTGACGTCGAGGAGCTGCTTGTCGCGTTCGCCCGCGTAGCTCATGGCGCCAGGAGTGAGCGCGCTCACGACGACAGGGAAGGCGCCGCTCGGCCAGAGCGGCTGCGGCCCGACTCCGCCTTCAATGCGCACGGTCCGAGTGGTGTAGGCGCCTGGTTGGGCCGACCAGGACCAAATCGCGTAGGCGGAGGCCTCGGGTAGTCTGTCTGGCTGACTGAACCCCTGCACCGCGAGCGCCACCGCTACGTCCTCGGCGCTGGCGACCATCAGCTCGGCCTGGGCGGCAGAGCCACGGGCACGCGGCCAGCTCACGCGCACCGGGCTCGGAGCCCTCCCGCAGGCGGTCCGGTCCGGCGGCGGCAGCGCCCGTGGCGAGGCGCTGTCCTCAAGAGCGGGAAACCACGCGTCCAGCGAATTGCGCGCGCGCGCTTCGCGAGGCAGCGCCGCTACCACGGCGATTGGGCCCTGTGCTACGCGCAGCGAAAGCCACGTCACGGGAGAGCCGTCGCCGAACGCGTAGGCCAACTCGGCGTGCTCAACCGCGGGCGCTTCGCCCAGCTGCGCGACCACGACGAGCTGCGCCTGGGCAGGCTCCGCACAGCAGCACCAGCCCGAAAGCACCGCGAAAATCCGGCAACCTCGGCGTCTCCAGCGCATGCGGGACTCGGTGTGCAACCAACGTGCCCAGGTACTTCCAGCACAAACGGCTCAGGCCCGGTCTGAGCGTGAACGGCGCTTCCACAAAGTGACGCAAGGGAGCAACACGACCTGCCGCAAGCCACGCCCGCTCAGTCTCCCTCGACAGCTCCCCCAAAAACGCGGCTGAACCCCAAGCTGACGATCACGGGCGAGCTGAGGGATCCGGCAGGTTCATCCCCGACGACGATCCGGCGCCAGAGCGGGAACCTGAGCCCCCCACTGAACGTGTTCTCTCCCAGCGAATGCCGCACAGAAAGGGCACCCAACAGCTCGGTCCGCCCAAGATTGCCGTCTTGGCGCGCGCGGCCTGACCAGCTCTCTGCGGCTTCGTGAAGCCCCTCCAGGCCCAGTGAGCCCGCAAACTTCCCAAAAAGCTCGCGAGCGAGTGAGCCACCGGCCCCGACCTTCGAGGGCGCACGGTAGCCGTAGCCATTCGCATGGAGCGTGGTTTGGCCTTGGGCGAACAGCGAGATTTCGAGTTTGTCCAGTCGACGCGACGTTTCCAGAACCAGCAGCGGGTCGAAAGTCCCCGAGCCAAGCTGGACATGCTGATGCTGAAGGCCCCGATCGCCCAGCGCGAAGGGATCGGCTTCTGTTCGCCCCAGCGGTAGCGACAAGCCCGGACGCGCGGCGAGCCACCAGCCCCCCACCAACCCGCCCGCTCGGAGCAAAAGCCAAGCGTCCGAAATCCCGACGACCGTTTCATCGCGGTGATGCACGCCGCGGTCCAGTGGCTCGTATTCGACGCCCGCTGGCGTGGTGTAGCGAACCCTGGAGGTGATAGCTCGGAACGGCAACTGAAGCTCGAGGCCGAAGGTTCGATCGAACGCGTACTCACCGGAAATCCTCAGCTCCACCGGATAGAGGTGCTGATCGTGAAGATAGAGCGGCTGGGCCGGCACTTCGGTACAACCGGTGACGTCCGCGCAGCCTGCCTCGTGCACCACGTGCACGCTGGTACCGGTCAGCGACGCGCCGAGCCGCAGGCCACCCACCCGCAGCGGCCCCTCACTACCGCGACTGATCGCGAGCGAAGGATTGCGACAACCCGCACAAGCGGCGGCCCGTCCGGGGAAAAAAAGCAGACTCGCCGCTAGCAACCAGCCTGCAGCCCATCGCCGCCGCGACGCCTTCATCGGCTCGCCTCGCGAATGGCCGCGTCAATCGCCGACAGTTGAGCCCCAGCGATGGCTCGGACCCGTCGCCCTCGCTTGTCGAATACGACAAGGTAGGGCAACTCCGGCACCTCGGCCAGCCAACGCTTGGCGATGGGGCTCTCCCAGTCGCCAACGTTGATCTTGCGGAGCGCGATATCCGCGCGCTTGGCCAGGCTGGGGTAAAGGTGCTCGTCGACCTTGCGACAGGGCGGACACCAAGCGGCGTAGAAATCGAACACAGTGACTTTTCCGGTCACGAGGTGCGGCTCAAGGGCGGGAAGCTCACTCCCCTCCCCCGCGATCTCGAGGACATCGGCAGAAGCGGGCGGCTTGCTTGGAGGGGAAAAATCGAGATCGGGGTGACAGGCCAGGCACTGCGACTCCGGCACCTCGTGCTCCTTGCACCAGTCGCCACGAGCCCTGAAGGCAGCCGCCCGCTCTGGGTGACAACGCACGCACACCTCCTCCGGCACGCGGTGAGGGCAAGCCTTCCAAGCGTCCTGCGAGGCCAGACTCATCGAGGTCAACGTGCCATGAGCAGGCCCGGGAGCGCTGGCACAGCCGCACAACGCTGACAGCGCGAGGATTCGGAGAGGGAGCATTTGCCTAGTCCTTGACCGTAACACTCGGCGGGCGCGGCGCACGCGGAGAAAACGCGAGGGGGCTGCCACGCTTCCTGGCCGTCCGAAGCGCGGCCATGCTTAAGTCGCAGGCCATGGCGTCGAGCGAGAACTGCAAAGAAACTGGGCGGCTCGTACCGGTCATCGACCCGAATCGCTGCGAGGCCAAGGGTGACTGCGTACGCGTTTGCCCGCACCAAGTGTTCGTCGTGAGGAAGCTCACGGACCTGGAACGCTCAACGTTGGGCCCCATCTCACGCATCAAGCTCTTCGTCCACGGAGGCAAGCAGGGCTTCGTCAGCCAGCCTGCCGATTGCCACGCCTGCGGCGAGTGCGTGACGGCGTGTCCTGAAAAAGCCATCACGCTGCGAGCCGTTCGCTAGAGGCCGTGACCGCGCGGACCACGGCACGCCCCAACCTAGTCCGCGTCGCGGCAACAGCGCGTTCCGGTGCTGTAGTCGTAGTAGGTGGGCGCATGCGAAGAGACCTTGGCCTCGCAACCTTGGGTCGTCGAGCGGGCGTAGAACCCACCCAGGAACATGCCGTCTTCTACCCACTCATCCAGATTTCCGACCATGTCGAAGGCGCGATCCTCCTCCCAGCCGGAGGCGCAGCGCTGAAGCTCCCCCGTGCCGCGCAGCAGCGGCGCCTCCCCCTCATCGACGAGGTTCAAGCGCGGATCGCGGTGACCGAGCGAGGCTGAGCCGTGCAGGACGGCGGCTGGGTGAATGAAGCGGTACACATTGCATACCCCAGCCCGATAGCTATCCCCGTAGGGGTACTTGCGGCCAGCCTTGCCCTTGCACGCTCCGACCCACTCCTCTTGCGAGCACAACCGCTTGCCGGCGTTCGCACAAGCGCGGCGGGCCAGCGGCAAGGATAGGTAGCTTTGCGGGATCGCGCCCGGGCGCGACACCGCCTGAGCCTCGAACTTTCCCGTGCGCTGCAGCTCGCCAAGCGAGGGGAGTGGCATCGCGCGCGCGGAGTCGTCGCCCAGCTGACGACGTTCCACCAGCCAGCCTCGCCACACCTCGCTCAGCTGAGCCGGCAGCGGCGGATAGTAGGGCGAGAGAGCCTCCCCGGTGCGCTTGTCGACCATGCTGGCCTCCCAGCGATCGATGCAGTATCGGCCCACGCGCACCATTTCGTTTGGGCAGCCGCGGCCCGACGGGCGTGACGCGGCCTGGGCCTGGCCGGGCGCGGGCCTGCCCCAAATCCCGGCGCAAAGCGCGATACCGAGCCAGGCTGTCGCCAGACGTTTCAAGGCACGACAAGCATTGCACGCCCAGCCTCGCGGGCCTAAATCGAATCCGCCATGCCAGCCTCGCTCGAAAGGGAACCTCCACAGGCGCAGCGGGAATTAGTGGAGACCCTCCGGAATCAGGCCGGCCTCACAGATCCGCGAATTATTGAGGCCTTTCTAACGATTCCGCGCGAAGCCTTCGTGCCAAGGGAGTTGTCGCAGCGGGCCTTCGACGACGTCGCTCTACCCATTGGAGAAGAGCAGACCATCAGTCAGCCGTCCATGCTGGCCATCATGCTCCAGGAACTCGACCTTGCGCCGGGGCTCCATGTGCTTGAGGTCGGCTCGGGCTCGGGCTACGCGGCGGCGCTGCTCTCGCGGCTCGTCGGCAGCGTGCACGGCGTCGAGCGGCGTCCGGAGCTCGTTCGACGCGCGCGGCGTTGCCTCGACGAGCTCGGTATCCAAAACGTCACGCTGCACGAGGCCGACGGCAGCCTGGGGCTGGCCGAATTCGGCCCCTACGACCGCATCCTGGTTTCCGCCGGCGCAACGTCGATCCCGGAAGCACTCCTCGCCGAGCTCCGCGAGTCGGGAAAACTCGTGATGCCGGTGGGCACCAGCGAGATGCAAACGCTGGTCACCTGCGAGCGCGACAACAAGGGCCTGCTCCATTGGCGCTCAGGCACGCCCTGCTTGTTCGTCCCGCTGGTCAGCGGAAGCATTGCGCACCGCTGAAGCTTACTTAGGCCGAGCCAACGGTACGCGTCGTAAATGCGATCGGAGTGGCGCCGACACTGGCGTACCCAGCCGCCCACGTCCGTTCACGCTCCGTCTCGAACACCAAAGAAGGAGCGACGTCGATCGGCAACCAGGAGCCGATGCGAATTTCGTTCTCCAGCTGACCGGGCGCCCACCCCGCATAGCCGACCAGCGCGATCAAGCTGGCTGGGCGTGCCCCAGCAGCTATCGCCTCGAGCACCTTGCGGGAGGCGGTCGCCGTAATGCTCGCTCCCACCTCGAACTGCCCATCGAGGTCCGGAAAGCGTTCCTCAGTGCGGTAGAGCAGCCAGACCTGCTCAGGAGACACCGGCCCCCCGACTCTGACTGAGCAAGCGAGCTCCGGAGGCGTCTCGGTCACCTGTGAGCGAACGAGCAGCTCAGGCAACGTCATCAGCTCCTTGCCGTTGATGATCCAGCCGAAGGCGCCCTCCGGCCCGTGCGCCGCGAGCAGCACGACGGATCTGTCGAAATGGGGATCACCCGGTGGTGGCGACGCTACAAGCAGGCCCGGAGCGAGCACCGACATGGCGCTGAAAACTAGCCCGCCTGCCTGCGGTCGTCGACCCCTCACCTGGGCCCGACCAGGTCAATTGGCGGGTTTTCCAGGCCGACGAAGCCCCTCCGGCCCCGGCCTCAGTGCGACTTTCCGGCCTGCAGCCCCCTCTGGAGTATTTTCTTCTGGCCCCCCCGCGAGTTTCTCGCTCTGGCGGAGCCGGGGAACTTGATAGAGTCCCGGCTCCGTAATGCAGGTCACTTTCTACGGCGTTCGCGGCTCGGTCCCCGCACCAGGTCCGCACACAGTGCGCTACGGCGGCAACACGTCGTGTGTCGGCGTGAGGCTCTCCGACAATTCGTCGCTGGTGCTCGACGCGGGCACCGGCATGCGGGCGCTGGGCAATGCCCTGATCAAGGAAGGGCGTTCGACGCCGGTGCACCTGCTGCTCTCGCACACGCATTGGGACCACGTGCTGGGTCTGCCCTTCTTTAGTCCGCTCTACCGTAGCGACACGCACCTGTTCGTCTACCCGCTGGCGAACGACGCCCAAGAACTGTTTCAGAAGAACATCTTCAACGACATTCACTTCCCCGTCAGCGTCGACGATATCCCAGCGCGCCTCGAGCTGGCTCGCCCCGAGAAGGCCGAGTGGCGCATCGGCTCCGCGGTAGTGCGGCGCATTCAGCTCAATCATCCAGGCGGCGCGCAGGGCTTCCGAATCGATGACGACGACGGCACCTCGGTCGCCTACCTCACCGACAACGAGATCAGCGCGGAGAATGCAAACACCAGCGTGGAGACTCTGGCGCGCTTCAGCGACGGCGTGGACCTGCTCATCCACGACTCGCAATATCTAGCCGAAGACATGCCGGGCAAGCGCGGCTGGGGGCACTCCATCGTCGCAGAGGTCTTGCAGCTCGGTGTCCTGGCCGAGCCCAAGCAACTGGCGTTGTTTCACCACGATCCGGACCGAAGCGACTCCGCCCTCGACGCCATCGGCGAGAGCAGCCAGAGCTTCATGAAGTCTGAAGGCAAGGCGACCCAAGTCTTAGTCGCCAGTGAAGGCCTCGCGATTGAGCTAAAACCGTGACCGTCCAGTGACGGGTTGACCTTCGTCCGTCCGTGAGTAGGATTCGCCTCCCCAAGGAGCCCAGAGCCAACCCAACCCTTAAGAAACGAACGTCACGGTGAGGTAGCCAAGCGGTTAGGCAACGGTTTGCAAAACCGTTATACGCCGGTTCGAATCCGGTCCTCACCTCCAAGTCCAACGCCCCTGCGAGCGACATGCTCCACAGCGTTGCATTCAGCATGATATCCGGGCCGGACGACGCTCCGACGAATGGGCTCACGCGCACGTAGAGGCCGCTGCTCGCCGTCCTTGGCTCGTCGTTTTGGTGCGGCTCCGCACCAAGATCCGCACCAAGCCCAACGGTTTGCGCCGGCGGGGCCAGCATCTCGGCGAGCGTGACGGAGAGCGGCAACGCGGCCACGGCCTTCGCCAGCTCGACCAGCTCCTTCGCCGTGTAGCTGCCGTCGGTCACCCCGCCGCCGCCGTGGCCCATCAGGCGCTTCCGGTGCCCGGCGTCGACGCCCGCCTTCTGGAGCCAGGTTGCGAAGGAGCGTCGGAGCGCGTGGAAGGTGAACGGCTCGCCCGCCTGGTGCTCGGCGAGCTTGGCGGTTGCGAGGTCGTTCCGGAACAGGTCGGCGGAGCCCGGCCGGTAGTGACGGCCGCTCGGGCCGGGGAAGAGCGGCGCCTCGGGTTCGGCGCTCAGGACGACTTCCTTCCACTCGGTCAGCACCTCGACGACGAGGGGCGCGAGCGGCACCCGCCGCCGGCCGTGGCGCGTCTTGGGAGGCGTGACCTTCCTCGCCAGCGAAAGCGAGGCGCGGACGTCGAGGTGGGGCACGGCGGCGTCGAGGGCGACGTCGCGCCAGCTCAGGGCCGCGATCTCGCCGTCGCGCAGCCCCGTCATGAGCCCGAGCAGGTAGCGCACCCGCCGGTCGAACGGCACGGCGGCGCACCGAACGAGCGTCTCGGCCTCGGCTTGCGGCAGGAAAATCACCGTCTCCTGTCCGGCGCGCTGCACCGCACGCGTCTGCGCCGCCGGGACCTGCTTGCGCACGAGCTTCGAGCGAGCGGGGTTCGACGGAATGATTCGCCGATCGACCGCGTCGTCGAGCAGGTCGCGCAGTGTCGCCACGATGTTGCGGATCGTGAACGACGCGGGCGGTGGAACGCCGTTGCCGTCGGCGTCGCGTCGCGGCTCGTCGCGCAGCTCGCGCACGAAGCGCGCGATGCGCTCCGGCGACAGCTCGCGGAGCTGGATGCCGCCGAGCGCCGGCTTCAAGTGCTGGCCGACGTGACCCTTCTTGTTCCGTCGGGTCGAGTCGCGCAGCTCGGGGCTCTGGTCGTTCAGCGCCGTGTCCAGGAAGTCGCCGACGGTCGGATCGGCGTCGGCCGCCTTCTCGCGGTAGCCGCCGCTCTCGTACCACTCGCGCGCCCACGCTTCGGCCTCGCGCTTGTTCTTCGAGAACGCCGCCGGCACGCGCTTGCTGCGCCACTCTTCGGCGTCGTCCTTGTACTTGACCACGAAGGTGACGCGCCCGCTCTTCGGGTCGACGCGCTCGAAAACAGACCAGCCTGGGGCCTTGCTCTTTGCCTTGGCGCGCGGGCCGCCGTCGTCACGTGATAGCGTTTTCATCGTTCGGACCTCTCAAAACAGGTTCGGACCACGCCCCGGGCGATTCCAGTCGCGCCGGGGCTCTTGTTGAGCATGCCCTCGGGGCGCGCGTCCAAGAAGGCTCACGCGCAAATGCGTGACTTCACTCCATTATGGCCCGCGACCGCCTCGACCGAGGACCTATGGCGCTTTCGCGGGAGGCTCCGCCTCGGGCGCCGGTGTTGTCGACAGGCGTCGGCCCGGCACCGGCGGGCCTTCCGTGAGCAACGCGGTCAACATCTCTGCGAGCAACACCTGAAGGGGGTAGGTGGCTTTCGCGAACAGTTTCGCGGAGTGGGGATTGCAGAGACGGTCGCAGCGGTCCCAGTGGATGTTGAGTACGCCGAGCGACCGCCGATCGGCTTCGTTGACGTACTTGGGCGTGGGCTCGCGGATGGGGATGCACATGAATCCGCCGATCTGGGCGGCGTGCTGGGAAAAATAGGCCACCATTTCCCCAATCTCTTTTTGATTGAAGTCGCCCTCTTTGTCGCACCATTCCGGGAGTAGCGCCGTTCTTGAGTAGTGCTCAAACTGGTTGCGCGCGTGTGCGAACGGCGCCCCCGGGAGCACCCGCCATCCTTGGCCACCTGGTTCCGCGGACGAGCGTCCGATGTCGGACGGCACCGGTAGCGCAAACTCCACCGCATCGTCGTCGGCGCCGCCTGCGAGCGCCGCGAATTCTATCGGCATGACCAACAAACCGGCGAGGGTGTTCGGGTTGCGGTCGAAG
>JANNWK010000109.1:0-12088 GCA_031408355.1 Myxococcales bacterium | reverse complement strand
AGCGCACTGACCGCGACAACGTGTAGGAAATGAAACCTCCGAGTCGACGCGCCATGCTGCGACGAATCATCAGCTCGGCGCCGTAGGCGTGCCCGGTCGAGCGAAAGTCAGTGGGGGTACCTTCTTCGGTGTTCGCCAGCTGAACCAAGCTGATGATGTCGGTCATGTTGAAGAACGCGTTCTGGAAGAGCGCGAACGAGGCCGAGAGGCCCGCAGGCAAACCGTAGGAGAGGCCCGCGCTGTGTTGCAGCGAGCGCTGAAGCCCCCCGGCCAAGGACGGCTTGAGCCCCGGGACCGGGACCACGAAACTGGGCGCCTGGTGGACGAGCCCGAGTCCGTGCACCACCGAAAGTTTCTGGCTCAGCTTGTACTCAGCGGTGATGCGCGGATCGATACCGAGCGCGGCGCGCTGACCCGACACAAAGACGTCCAGCCGCAGACCCGGGGTGACTTGAACGTTGGGTGCCGCATCCCAAACGAGATCCGCCCAGGCGCCGGCCGTGAAATCCACGCGCCGCCGATCGAAGCCAAAATCCGGGTCCTCGTCGGACTGTTCGTCTGAAACCGGCGCCCTTTCCGCGTCGGGCAGGCCCATCGGCGGCAAGTCGACGCCGGGTTGAGGTGCGGGAGCGCCAGGCTCGCTGACCCCGCCTTCCGAAACGGAGTCGCCGGGGCCACCACCGTCGCGCAACTCTTGCGACAGGGACTCGAACAGCACGTCTGCGCCCGCCCGCAACGTGAGCTTCTTCTCCAGCTGCTGGTCAAGCTCCGTGCGCGCTCCAATCAGGTAGTTGGTAACGCTCAGCTCGCCGTCGCCAATCGCGGTGCGGTCGCGCCCCAGCATGAGAGCGGTGCGCCAATTGCCTTCGTCCAAACGGCGATCCCAACGCAGATCCAGCCGGTGAAACCCCACGTCGACCAGCGTGTTCTCGCGCTCCTCGGAACGGAAATTCCCAGAGCTGGTCTCAACCAGATACTGCTCGGTGTTGGACACGTAGTCGGCCGAGCCAAACGCCAAGAGCTCCACGCTATCGTCGGCGTCCAGCTGGTAGCGCGCGCGAGCCTGGTAGTCCCAGTAACCCACCGAGACCTCCGGTGAGATCAGCGAAAGCACGAGGCCCGTGTACGAGTAACGGCCACCCAGCATGATCGTGCCGCGCCCGTCCGCGAAGGTACCCTCAGCCATGGCGCCGCTGTCGATGACGCGCACGCTCCACTCGCCGCCGAAGCGATCGCCGGGCGGCGCCATTTCCCCGGCCACGATCGCGCCGGCGAAGCGCCCATAGCGCACGGGGTACGCGCCGGGATACAGGTCCACGCGCTCGACGAACGCCGGGTGAAGCACGCCGGGACCCGCGGCAAAGTGATACAGAAACGGCACCGAAATGCCGTCAAAGAAGTAGCCCACGTTGCCGGGCGGCGCGCCGCGTACATAGAAGTACGGCAAACCACTGACGATCGGCACGACCCCAGGCAGCGCCTCGATGGCCCGATAAGGATCGCCGAAGGCTCCCGGCATGTCACGGATCTCCGCTCGCCCCAGCTCATGTCGAATCGGCGCGCGCGTGCCCACCACGACAATCTCGTAGGGATCGGGCGCCGGCGGTTTCGGCGCCGCGCTTGGGCTCGTGCTTGCGGGTCCGCCCGGAACCCCAGCCGCCACCGCTGGCTCCGGCGCTTCGTCAACGGGCGGGACGAAGCGGACCATGTAACGGATCTTGGCCGCGACGGGCTTGCCGTCGCGGGTCGCCGGCCGAAACTTCCACGCCTTGGCGGCGTGAAGCGCACTCTCGGCAAACGGCGGCTCGCCCGCTACCAGCTCGACCGCGGTGACGGTGCCTTCAGCAGAGAGCGTGAGTTCAACGGCCACGTCCCCCGGCCCAACGCCACCCTCTGGGTACTCCACCGGCGTCGAGAGGGGCGTCGGCAGGACCACCTTGGCAGGCCGCGGGGGAGGCGATGGTCGCGCTGGCGCTGGCACGGGCGCCGGCGCTGGCTCCGCTTGCTCGTCGATCGAGAGCGACTGGGCGAAGCTCGGCGACGCGACGCATAAGCCGCCGAGCAGCGCCGCTCCGTGCATCCTCCGACTGACCATCGTGCGTGCGGACCGGTAGCATGAATCCACAGAAATCGGGCTGCCGAACCCGGTCCAGCCTGACCATTCACGGCGAGATCACTTGGGAAACCGGCGTCCCGTTCTCGAAGGCTGAAAAGCGTGCTGTCATCGCCGGATGAGGCTTTCGCGCACCGGTTACCCGGTTCTGGTCGCGTCGTGTCTCGTTCTGCTCGTCGCGTCCGCTTGCGGGAGCTCGTCGGGTTCGAACGTGGACGACGCCGGCACCGCGGCCAATGCCGCCACGGGCCGCGCGGGCACTGCCAATGCGACCGGCGGTCGAGACGGACTGCAGCTGGGCACCGGGGGCACGAGCGCGAGCGGGGGCATGGGCTCCACCGGCGAGGCCTGCGCGGGGGAACTCATCGAAGCTCAGCGCATCCCGCTGGACATGTACGTGATGCTGGACGTCTCGGGCTCCATGCTGGCGCCCACCGCGGGCGACGCGAACGTCACGAAGTGGCAGGCCGTCAGCACCGCCCTCACAGGCTTCGTCAGCGATGACGCCTCGGCTGGGATTGGCGTGGGCCTGCAGGTCTTTCCGATCGCGAACGCGGGGGCGCCCACGAGCTGCACGACCGACCAGCAGTGCGCTAGCTTCGGACCTTGCCTCAACAGGGCCTGCTGGCCCCTGATCGGTGGCGTCGTGACGGGCTGCTTGGACGACAACGGCTGCACGAAGGACCATACGTGCATCGTCATGGGCGAGTGCTCGAACGACGACCAATTCGTCTGCAACCGGGACGCCACTGCTGTCTGTGGGGCCAACCGTGGCAACTGCGTCGTTCCACCCAGCATTTGCGTGAGCGCTGCGGACTGCAGGACGGCAACGTACGCAACCCCCGCCGCCGAGATCGCCGAGCTGCCAGGAGCGGAGGCCGCGCTCGTCGGCGCGATCACCGCCGCAGAGCCCGACGAAGGGGGTCTCACGCCCACCGGACCCGCCATCGCCGGCGCGATTGCGCAGGTCAAGGCCTGGGCCGAAGCTCATCCGGACCGCCAAGTCGTGGCCGTGCTCGCCACCGATGGCCTGCCCACCCTGCAAGCCAAAGGTCAGCTCTGCGAGATGGTGACCGCGATCGAGGATATTGACGCGGTGGTGAACCTCACTGGCCAGGGCCGCACGGGTGCCCCCTCCGTCTCGACGTTCGTGATCGGGGTCGTCGGCGCGGACGACGCGGGAGCGACGGAGATCCTTGACGCCATCGCGACGGCAGGCGGCACGAACGAGGCGTTCATCGTCGATACGCAAGGCGACGTTCAGCTGCAGTTCCAGGACGCGCTCAACCAAATCCGCGCCTCGGGTCTTTCGTGCGAGCTGGCCGTGCCCCAGAGCGAAGCCGGCAAGGTCGTCGACTACGACAAGGTCAACGTCGACTTCACGGGCGAAGACGGCGTGGTGGATGAGCTCTTGAATGTCACGGACGCGGGCGGCTGCGGCCGGGGCGACGGCTGGTACTACAACGTGTCCGACACTTCAAAAGAGACGCCGACGCGCATCGAGGTCTGCCCCACGACTTGCGCGAAGTTCCAGGCGACCGACGTCGGCTCGGTCAAGATCGTGCTCAACTGCGCCACGCGCAAGCCGAAGTGATCGACTCAGCCTTGTGACTTACTGCCCCTGCATCAACACGCAGGCAAAGTACAACACGTACTCGTCTTGGCAGCCGGCGGGCACCGGATCACCGTCGCGGTTGCAGGAAAACTCCGCGGCTTGTCCGCAGTTGACGAACTTCTTCCATTGGGGCGAGCAGGCCGGAATGATCGAGCTGGTGACCTGGCAACCGTAGCTGCACTCATCGGCTGGCTCGCTGTTCGTGCATTCGGCAGCGTCCTGCTTCTCGCAGTAGGCTTCGCACGGTTCCTTGATGGTCTCGTCCGGGTTGCTGAGCAGGCAAAGACCGGCCAGTCCATATTCCACTTCGCAGCCTTCGGGCACCGCGTTGCCTTCGTTGTTGCAGCTGAAGCTCGCGCCCTCAGCGCACGTGAAGAGCTCGGCGTAGGGCGCGTTGCAGGCGGCGGCGCCTGAAACCGCGCGGCAACCTATGACGCAGTCGTCCTTCGTGTCTCCGCCACTGCAATCGGCCGCCACAACGCCGTCGCACCACTCGTCGCAGTGCTCCTTCACCGTCGGATCAGGCGGTGTCACGGACATGGCGCCACCGTTGGCTGCGGTCCCACCGCCCGCTCCTAACCCGCCGCCGTTGGACGCTGCGCCACCTTTGGTCGAAGCGGAGCCAGCACCGTTGCCGGTGCCAGAGCCTCCCGCGGTCGTGCCGGCCCCTGAACCCGCCGAGCCAGTGGGGCTCGTAAACGCGTCGCTCTCGCTGGCGCCACCGCAACCCGCCACCACGACAAGACACGCCGCTGCGATCGCGAAACCTCGCGTCAGGCTAGCGACGTCGCCGAGGCGGATACTTTGACTCTTGTTCATCTGGTTCTCCGGTAAGGCTTGAAGCGTACGCGCAAAGGACGGTCCCAGCACTGCAAGGTCCGGGCCTACCCTCGACTCTGCGCGCCAGACCAAAGGACCCGCAAGAACTGGCGGATTGAGCGGGGGACTGTGATGGGGCGTTCACGCCCGGACCGTGAACCACGGCCGCGCCGGTGGCCCACTACGCTATCAAGGCCTCGATCACCTTGGCTTCTCGCGTGAGCGGGGTCAGTCGAAGATCGACCCCCAGGTGCTCAGCGCTGAAGGCCAGGTGATCGACGCCGAACAGCCGCAGGATGGTGGCGTGGAAGTCCGCGATATCCACAGGATCCTTGGTGATAGACCAGCCAATCTCGTCGGTTTCGCCGTAGGTCAGGCCGCCCTTGGCGCCGCCGCCCAGCATAAAGACGCTGAAAGAGTCGGGGTGGTGGTCCCGACCCGTGACCGTCGCGAAACCAGGGCGATTCTCGCCGAGCGGCGTCCGGCCGAACTCGGTGGCGAACACGATCAACGTCTCGTCGAGCAGGCCTCGCTGCTCGAGGTCGGAAATCAGTGCGGCGATGGGTTGATCGACCAAGCCCGAAAAGAAGCCGACCTCCGCGTTCAAGTTGGAGTGGTGATCCCAAGAGCCGGCAAAGATATTGATGAAGCGAACACCCTTCTCGACCATGCGCCGCGCCAATAAACAATGACGCGCAAAGGTCTGATACACGCCCGCTGCGGGCGGACGCTGCGAGGTCACCTTGACGGGTGAGTCCGCCCGATTGACCCCGTAGCGCTCGAGCGTGTCTGCAGTCTCACCCGACAAGTCAACCAGCTCCGGCGCCTCCGCTTGCATGCGGTACGAAAGCTCGTAGTTCTCGATACGCGCCGCGATCTCCGGGTCCATCATCTGCGCGTTCTCGAGCTCGTTGAGCCGCGCTAGGCTGTCGAGCGCCCGACGCTCTGTCTCGCGCCGCAGGCCGGCAGGCGCGTTGAGGCTGAGGATCGGATCACCCGCGGGTCGCAAGAGAACGCCGCTGTAAGTCGACGGCAGAAAGCCGCTGGACCACAGCGTTTCCCCACCGCTGAAAGCACCACTCGAGTTCATCACCACATAGCCCGGAAAGTTCTGATTGGCGCTGCCGAGCCCGTAGTTGAGCCAGGAGCCGGCGGATGGGTGACCCTGCAAATTGTGACCCGTCTGCATCAGCAGCTGACCTGGGTGGTGATTGAACTGCGTCGTATACAGCGAGTTAATCAGACACATCTTGTCGGCGTGCTTACTCAGGTTGGGCAGCAGATTCGACAACAACATACCGCTCTGCCCCTGCGGAGCGAACGTGCGCGCCGGATCGGTCCCAAGCAAGACCGCGGTATCCTTCTGAATGAACGCAAAGCGTTTGCCGTCCAGCAAGCCTGCGGGCGGCTTCTGCCCGTTGAGCTCGTTGAGCTTGGGCTTATGCGAGAATAAATCGAACTGCGACGGCGCGCCGTCCATATAGAAGAAGATGCAGTTCTTGGCCTTGGCTGGAAACGTCAGCGCGCCCGGCAAATGACCCTCCGCGGCTGTCGCACCACGCTCGCCAAGCAGCGTGGCCAAGGCCAGGCCACCGATTCCGCCGCTAGCGCTGGTCAGGAACGCGCGACGATGCAAACGACAACGTTCGAGGATTGGGTGCATGGCTCAGTCTCGGGTGATGAACTTGTCCAAATTAAGGATGGCGCGCGCCGTTTCGACCCAGGCCGCCGCCACACCGGTGGAGACACCTTGCGGCTGGTAGTTGCCGACTGCCGCCACCGCTTCAGCCGGTGCTGCATCGTAAGCGGCTCTTGAAGCGGCGAAGAGCAGCTCAAGCTCGCCGGCCTCTTCGGCGCTCGGCGCCCGGGCCAGCGCCAGTCGAAACGCAAACGCCACCTGCTCGGGAACGCTGGCGCCGCCTTCCGCCTGCACACGACGCGCAAAGCCGCGCGCAGCGTCAACAAACACGGGGTCGTGGAGCGTCGTCAGCGCCTGCAGCGGCGTATTCGATCGGCCCCTTCCGGTCACGCTCACCACCGCCGAGGGTCGGTCGAATACCGACAGGCTGGGGTAGAGCAACGTGCGCTGGTGAAACGTGTACAGCCCGCGCCGATTCGCGTCGTCACCTGAGCTCGTCGGCCAGGCGATCCCGTCGTAGCTGATGTCTACCTGGGCCGGCAGGGGTGGGTAGACGGCCGGACCACCTCGTTTGTTCGAGAGTAGGCCCGCCACCGTCAGGTAACTATCACTGACGATCTCCGCTTCGAAGCGAAAGCGGTTTTGCCGATACAGGCTTACGTTCTCGACGTCCGTCGCCACCTCGGGTCGCCGCGCCGATGCCTGACGGTAGGTCGTCGAGAGCACGATCTGCCGGATCAGCCCCTTGCGGCTGAAATTGCCGCTGCCCAAGCTCGTCGCCAACCAATCCAGCAGCTCCGGATGCGACGGATAAGCGGCGCGCGCCCCGAAGTCCTCCAAGGACGTGACGATGCCCTGTCCGAACAAGTGGTACCAGACCGTGTTGGCGGCGACGCGCCAGGTCAATGGATTGCTCGGAGCGACGAGCCACTTCGCCAGGTCGAGCCGATCCGGCGTCGCGCCTCGTGCCGTGAAAGGAGGCAATACCGCCGGGGTTCCACCCACGAGAGCCTCGGCCATGTCCGGATTCAGGAAGTTGCCACGTGTGAACAAGTACGTCGCGCGTCGCGCCGCGGCCCGTTCACTCATCACGTCCGCCATCAAGGTCCCGGAACCGGCGTCGCTGCCCGTCAACGGCACCTGCGCCGTCACCTCGTCGGCGTTGTTAAAGAACGCAAGGAGTTGATAGAACTCCTTCTGCTTGATCGGATCGTAGGGGTGACTGTGGCACTGGGTGCAGCCGAGCGTCAGGCCGAGCCAAGCTGTGCCGAGCGTCGCCGTACGATCGAGGACGCGGAGCACTCGATCTTCCTCGGGGTCAACGCCCATCTCGTCGTTCTTGAGCGTGTTGCGTGAGAAGCCGGTGGCCAGCTGCTGCAGCGCGCTCGCGCCGGGCAGCAGATCGCCCGCCAGCTGCTCAATCGTGAATTCATCGAACGGCTGGTCGCTGTTGAGAGAATCGACGACCCAGTCACGGTAACGCCAGGCGGTCGGCCTGGGCAGGTCCTTCTGGTAGCCGTTGGAATCCGCGTAGCGCGCCTGATCGAGCCAATGCCTGGCCCAGCGCTCACCGAAAGCGGGCGAGGCCAGCAACTGATCGACCAAGACCTCGTAGGCGGCCTCTGAGCCATCCGCGACGAAGGCGTCCACTTCAGCCAGTCCTGGTGGCAGCCCTGTCAGGTCGAGCGACAACCTCCGAATCAGGGTCTCCCGGCTCGCCTCAGCAGATGGCGCGATGCCCAGCGTGTCGAGTTTACCGAGTACGAAACGGTCTACCGGTGTCTTCACCCAGCTCTCGTCGCTTACCGCTACCGTCGCGGGATCGATCGCGGCGAGCGGTGCGAACGACCACTGCGTTGGCCATGGGGCGCCCTGGTAGATCCAGCGCCGCAGCTTGTTCAGCTTGTCCGCCGGTAGCGGAGGCTGCCCAAGCGGCATCCGAAGCTCGGGATCTTCCAGCGTCACCTTGAGATAGAAGAGCGAGGTCGACGGGTCACCGGGCTGCCCCAACGTGAACGCCGCAGCTTCCCTGCTCTGTAGGTTGAGCGGCGGCAGACCGAGCTCCCGGACCCCACCGTGGCAGCGCACGCAGTAATCGCCCAAGATCGGCTGAATGTCGCGAAAGAAGTCGACCGGCACGTCGTCCGCAGGCAGGCCCTCTGCGCCGCCAATCCCCGCGGTGCCGCCCGCGGTCCCGCCCGCCCCGCCGACAACGCCTGCCCCTGCCCCGGCCCCGATCGCGCCGGCGGCTCCGGCGTCCCTTGTGTTGTCCGAACACGCCGCGCTCGCGAGAGTGAGGCTGCCAAGGACCGCGCAGCGCGCGACGGACACGAAGGAACGATTCGCCACGGGGCCATGATCTAGAAAATTCCACCTAAGTCAAGTTTGGAATAAATATTCTGCTCCGGATCTGGAGTCGTCGCGAACGGCCGAAAACTCAGGTTAAGAGCGACGGGAAGGCCAGCTGCGAGTTCGGCGAGCAGGCAGCAGCCGGCCAAAGCGCGGTGCGACTCGCAGGGGACGAGCACGTGATGGGCCATCAGCCCGACACCGACGTGCACGCCTGGGGGGCTCTGCGCGTCATCCGACGCTGGTACATGGATCAGTTCGCGTACCTGCTCCAGGCGCTCGAATCGACGCCGGAGGGCGACGGCACGATGCTCGACAACACCGTGATCATGCTGGGCAGCGCGCTGGCTCGTGGCAACACCCACAGCCACACCGACGCGCCCTTCATGCTGGCGGGCGCGCTCGCCGGCCTCGTCTGAGAAGGCCGGACGCCAGCTTGGGCGCGGAACTGCCCCGACATGCTAGCGTCGCCTGCATGTTCCGAGCGCTACGCCGTGGTCAGGGGGCTCCGGCGCTTCTGGCCGTGAGCCTCCACACTTCCTTCCTGCTAGCGCAGGAGGCGCCGCCCGCTGAAGCCCCTCCGACGGCTGAAGCTCCACCCAGCGACGCGCCGCCGCCACCACCACCGGCGGAAGCTCCAGCGCCGCCAGCAGCTCCGACGCCCGAAGCGCCACCCCCCGAAGCGCCACTCCCTGCTCCACCGGTAACGGCGCCGCCACCTCCCGCGAACGCCGCGTTCCCGGCTCCCGCCGAGCCGCCTGCGCCCGTCCCCGCGAAGCCGCCGCCACGCGCAGCCAGACCGCCCGCCGCGGAGGCATCTGCGCCGCCAGCGCCGCCGCCTGCCGAGCCAGCCCGGCAAGCCAGCCCGCCGGCGCCTTTTCGTGACCAGGCGAAAAGCGAGCCGGACGACGACGAGGAGCCCGACACGTTCCGCATCGGCTTGCTGCTCGGCGGGGGCCTGCCGAGCCTGCTCAGCCTCGGCGGCATGCTGAAGCTCACGCGCTTTCTCGGCGCCGGGGTGAACGTGGGGCTGATCCCCAAGGTTCAGCTGAGTTACTACGGTGACGCAACGCTTTCGTATCAGCACTACGACATCTACGGTCGGTTGTTTCCGTTCGGCGGCGGCTTCTTTCTGGGCGCGGGCGCGGGCTACGCCACCGTGGAAGGCACGCTCAGCAAGACGATCGACACCTCGATGTTCGCGGGCGCCGCACCGGCCAGCGGGCTCCCCCGATCGCTGGCTTACGAGAGCCGAGCCTCCGTGCGCACGCTCGTGCTCACGACGTTGATCGGTTACCTGTACACGTTCAACTCGGGCTTCACGCTGGGCGTCGACGCGGGCGCGCAAATCCCGATCGCACCCAGCCAGATCGACTTCGAGAGTGGCGTGAGCGGCGGCTTCCCGCCTGCCTTCGTCGAGCAGTACCTGGCCCCCACCGACGCGTCCGTGCAATCTTCGCTGGAGAAGCTGGGCCGCACGACGCTGCCGACCGTCAACCTACGCCTCGGCTGGTTGCTGTAGGCAACGCTGCCCGATGTGCGCTAAGCCAGCTGGGCGATGAGCAGCCAGCCCACAGAGCCGCCCTCGGAGCTGCTCGAGCTCGTCCCGCTCGCCCAAGCGCTCGTCGGGCTGCTGGAGGCACCAGCGGATTTCGGCGAAGTGGCCGGTGCCGCGCTCAAGCTGGCTGAAGGCCTGCAAGGGAGCCTGCGCTTGTTCGTCGCGCTCGATGAAGCCCTACCGAATAGCGAGCTGCCGCGGCGCTTGCTCGAATTGCCCACAGAGCTCGCGCAGGCGAACGAGACGGAGCACGCTCTTGCGGTCGCGCACGCCTTCGGCTTCCTAGCGCCCGAAAAGTTGCGCGGCGATGTGGCGATCATCTACGCCCTCGCCGGGCGGCGCGACGAAGCACTGGCCCAAGTAGCGGCGAACCTCGAGGCCGCCCAAGACGCCACGCTGGCCGAAGCCAAGGCCGGCGACGCGTACCGTGCGCTCGGCGAAATCGACGCGGCGGAGGCCTACTACCGAAGGTCCCTAGCCGAGGCCACCGGCAACTTCGACCGCGCAGAGGCAGTCCTGCGCATCGCCAGCCTGTTGCTGGATGCGGGGCGCGACCACGAAGCCTCGCAGTTTGTGGCCGCCGAGGCCGAGCGCCTCTCCTCCAGGCGCGCCGCGAAGGGCGAGCCGTAGCGGCTCTATGCCGCGGTCAGCCAGGGCGCTTCTCACCAAGTAGCGCCAGTAGCCGCGGCACAAGGTTGTCGCGCACCCCGTGCGGCTCGGCGCCTTTCACGGAACCTTCGATCCTATGGGCCCCCGCGCGGCCATCCGGATCGGGCACGCTGAACAGCGGGATGTACTGCGACGCGTAGCCAGCGCGGCGCAGCTCCTCGCTGTCGCTGTCCGAGTCAAACTCGAGGAACTTCGTGCCGGCCAGCGCTTCATCGAGCTCGCCGGCTTCGAGCGCTCGATGAAAGTGCCGGCACGGCTCGCACCATTTTGCGCCGACGTACACGACGACCCGCACGCCCGCTCGATCGCCCTCCTCCACGTGCTGCTGCACAAACTGTTCGAGCGGGGCGGAAGGCTCGCTGCGCTTCGTCAACTCGGGCTTGGCAGCGCTCTTGACCACCGCCGTGGGCGACGCCGCCGGCGCCGGTGCCGATTGACGAGGGCGCTGGTCGCAGGCGCCAAGCAGCAGCCCAGCACCCAGCACGTAGCGGGCGGTACGGCGCCGCGAGTAGCCTAGAATCACACGGGCGAAGCTAGCATCAACGCAGCGGAAAGGCCTGTCCGGCCCGAGTTGCGCCGGCACGCGGCCTTGAGGATCCAGGTCCGTCAGCTATGGTTGGCCGATGAAGCTCCGACTTGCTTCGCTCGCGGGCCTCGCTTGCGCGTTGCTCGTAGGGCCTGCTCGCTCGCAGGAGCCCGCGCCCCCCGTCCCAGAAGCACCCGCCGGCGCGCCTGCCAACGCGGCGGTCGAGCCGGGTTGCCTGCCCGCTTGTCGGGACGGGTTCGGTTGCCAGCAGCAGCAATGCGTCTCGCTGTGCAACCCGGCCTGCCCGCCCGACCTTGTCTGCGTGGAGGGCCGCCGCTGCGAGTCTCCAGCCACGGCTCACTCCGGTCCAGCCGAGCCACCCATCTACGAGCCACCGCCACCGCCCAGCAAGTCCTTCGACGAGCGCAGCCACTCGCTGCTCGGCTTTCACCTGGGCTTCTCGGGTGACCTCGACAGCGACGGGCAGGGAGACCCGCTGGCCAGCACGTTCGGCTTCAACCTGCGCGGAGACGCCCCCGTGGCCCGCTACGTCCTGATAGGGCCGCTCGTTCAATTCGGCGCCTGGCGCGCCGACCTCACGCCCGAGCCAACCCGCAACTATTACGTCGACATCGACCTCGTACTGCGTTTGCGCCTGCCCATCACGACCCGCAGCACCAACTTTCAGCTGTGGGCTGGCGTACCGATTGGCCTCACCTTCGACGTGCTGGGCGATGAGCGGACCAACGTGGCCGGGATGGGTTTCGGTTGGAACGTGGGCGTGCTGGTCGGCGGCGCCG
>JANNWK010000108.1:0-1909 GCA_031408355.1 Myxococcales bacterium | reverse complement strand
GCGCAGGGCGTCGAGCGCGCCACCTGAAAAGTGGCGGTCGACGACGACCAGCGGTTTGTCGGTGCGGGATGTGTCGGCTCCGAGGATCCACGGCAGGTCGTTGCCGGAAATCCCCTCGAGTGTGGTCGTGCCGCAGTTGGGAACGATCGTATCGACCTGCGGATCTCCCGAGCGTTCTGCCAGAGCGCCGTTCACGTAGAGGTCAAGCCCCGGAGGACCGAAATTGAAACCGACGTGCACCCAGGCTCCGGGGTCAAGCGCGAGCGCCGAGCAGCGGGTGGCTTGCTGCGCGGCGCCCTGAAGCCGCAGGGTTACGGTTCGCTGTGCCGTGAGCCAAATCGATAGGTGTCCCGGCGCGACGGTGCCTTGCTCGTCGCGTCCGAGCAGGCTCAGCGGCACCGTGAAATCGCTGGGCACGCGAAACCAGAAATCCACCGAGCCCACAGCGAGATCCCAGGCCGGGCTGTCCGGCAGCAGTACGCGTCGTTCGTCCACGCCGAACGCGACGGCTTGCCCACAGCCTGCGGGTCCCACCTCACCCGCGAAGGTGCCTGCCAACACCGAGCCCGGTTGGCGTCCAGTGGCATCGAGCACGCTGGTGGAGCCCTCCGGTTCCTCGAAGCCGTAGAGCGCGACCAGTGCTGGGTCGCCTTCGCTCGGGGCGGGGCGCACGCAGTCGAACAACGAGGGGCTCGCGGCACCACCGCCTGCGCCGCCTGCGGTGGAGGCGCCCCGCGTCCGGGCCACTAAGTCGTCGGGGCTCGCGCAGGCAGTGCTGGAGATGCAGCCGACCGCAGCGGCTGTCAGCAGCACGAGCCAGCCACTGCGCGCGGCGGCGCCCTCAGCTGCCGCCGTCATCAGCGCAGCTGACCGAGCCGGAGCTTGAGCGCAGCGGCCTGCGCGCTGTTCGGGTAGCTTGCCAAGAAGGCGTCGATGGCGCTTCGCTCGGCAGCTGTGCGGCCGAGCCGTTCGAGCGCTCGGATCTTCCCGAACTGAGCCTCCTGGCGGAGTTGACCCGTTCCGCCGAGGTACCTTTCAAACGACGCCAAGGCGCCCGCCGGATCCCCAAGGTTCGAGAGCTGGAGCTGGCCCAGCGACACCAGCGCCGCGCGCGCTTCGGTCGAACGCGGATGATGCTGGAGTAACTGCCGATAGGCGTTCGCCGCTTCCCCGTAGTGTCGCTCGCCGCGGAGTCGCCGAGCCTGCTCAAGCAGCGCCCGCGCCGTAGGCTCGACCGCGAGCCGCTCCTCCGTCACTTGACGCGGGGCGACAGCGTGGGGCCGCGCCGCTGCGGTTTCGGCTGCGAGCCCTGCGGCTTCCGGTACGCTGGTTGTTCCGCCGAGCAGCTGCTGATCGCGCGCGAGCCCGGCGCCGCTCGGGACGCTGTCCGCGAGGCGTGCGCCGAGCAGCACTGACGCGCCAGCACGGACCGTTCCGCGCTCCGCGGTCGCGCTATTGCGCACGGCGACCGCGCCCCGACTGACCCTGACTTCTGTTTCCCGGTCGCTCAGCAGCTCGACCGCGAACACGGTGCCCACCACCGTGGCTTCGCCGTGGCGCGTGCCGAGCGAAAAGCTCCGCCCCGCCGGCAGTGGCGACAGTTCAGCGACGCTCACGCCACGCAGCACGCGCAGCGCGTGGCCTGCCGCGCTAAGGCCGAGCTCGAGCTCCGACGAGGCGCCCAGGCAAACACGCATGGCCGGTTCCGCGACGAGGCATCCCACTCCAGCTTGAGTCGTCAGCTTCTGTCCTGCGACGAGCGCTTGACCGCGCCGCAGCAACTGGCCTCCGGAATAGAGGTCGCCTTCCGCCACTTCGAAACCCGGCACGTCAGTCAACGTCGCGCGAGCCAGCGCCGCTGGCGCGGGCTCGGGGTGCTGGTTCAGCGCAAGCACCACGCCGGCCGCCG
>JANNWK010000107.1:0-12393 GCA_031408355.1 Myxococcales bacterium | reverse complement strand
TGCTGGTCGAGCGCGTCGAGCAGCTCGCGATTGCCGTCCTGCGTGTAGCCAGCCAGCGACTTGCTGCAGTCCGGGACGTCACGGAGGAAGCGCTTGAGGACGCGATCGTCGACTTCGTCGACATGATGCCCGTAGCCTAGGCGCTCCAAATACAGCGCGTTGAGCGTCTGCTCGAACTGCCCCCGAACGGGCAAGGAAAGCATGGGCTTTCTCAAATACACGGCCTCACTCATGAGCGTGTAGCCTCCGCCAGCCACCACCGCGCGCGAGGTCCTGAGGTCGTCGATGAAACGGCCCTCGCTGAACGGGCGAAAGCTGAGATTTCCCTCCACCTCGTCCTGCGTGATGTCCCTGCGAACCCCGTAGACACGACAAGGGACGCCGCTCTGCCGGAGTGCCTCCAGCAGGCGCGTGTTGGTCGTGCTGGTCTGATAAACGAGCAGATGCTCGCCCGGCTCGGACCGCGCAGCCAAGATCTCCGGCCTGAGGATTGAAGGCAGGAGCGTGGTCCGCTTCTTGCGCACCTGTGGCCGAAAAAAACTACTGATAAGGTAGTGAAAACAGCCGGGCAGCTTGCCCTTCACGATCCCGCGCGCCAGCTTGAAATCGCGCTCGTGCCCCGCCAAGAGCGAGGCCTTGTGTTTACAGCGGTTGATGAGCTGCATGTTGTCCACGCTGATCACAGGCAACCTGTGGTTGACGGCGTAGAGGTAGCTGAACGACTCAAAATCGCTGATCACGACCTCTGGCTGAAAAACCTCAACCAAGTCGAAATAGGCTCGCACGTTCTGGGGAAATCCCTTCATAGCCCCCTTCAGGTTCTGAAGCAGGGTAGCCAGCTTGCGCACCGAGTTGGCTTCGTACTGGATGGTAAGGCCCCAGATCTGATGCACATTGGCAAAGCGCTTCGCCAAGTAGTCGCTGGCTCGCCCCGAAACCACGACGTGTACGTCGTGCTGTTGCGTCAGGTGCTGCAGCAGCACGCCGGAGCGCGTAGCATGGCCCATGCCTTCGCCGACTACGCCGTAGAGGATGCGCATGGGCCCAGCCTAGTGGAAACCGGACGGGCGCTGAAGTTGAGATACGAAAGCTGCGTCCTACAGCGCCGAGACGGCTTGACGGTGCGAAAAGCGCCGCCGGAGTGGGGAAGAACCGGAGATTCAGGGGGGATCTTGCGTCAGCGCCCTCCGCCGGGCTAACGGACGGGAGCAAGAAGTGATGCTCGAGGCCGTCCGACTCTCCAAGCACTACGGCGACCGGATCGCCCTCCGTGGGCTCGACCTCACCGTCGCGGCGGGGGAGATCTACTGCCTGCTTGGAGCCAACGGCGCTGGCAAAACCACAACGATCCAGCTCTTTCTGGGGTTCATCGAGCCCACCTCGGGCGAGGCGCGCATCGCGGGCGAGAACGTGGTCACGCACCCGCTCAGCACGAAGGCGCGCCTCTCGTACATCCCCGAGAACGTGATGCTCTACCCGAACCTCACGGGCCTCGAGAACCTCACGTTCTTCGTTGCGCTCGCAGGCCGCGGAGAGCTCGGGGAGTCGCGCCTCCGTGAGGTGCTCTTGCGTGCCGGACTGCCACGCGAGGCCATCGACCGACGCGTGGGCGAGTACTCGAAGGGTATGCGCCAGAAGGTGGGCATCGCGCTGGCGATGGCCAAGCAGGCCCGGGTGCTCCTCCTGGACGAGCCGACCAGCGGTCTCGACCCCAAAGCATCGAACGAGTTCTCGTCGTTGCTGAAGCAGGTGCGGGACGACGGTGTGGCCGTGCTGATGGCGACGCACGACATTTTTCGCTCGAAAGAGGTCGGCGATCGCGTCGGGATCATGAAGCACGGCGAGCTCGTCGCGACGATGGGCGTTGCCGAGGTGAGCCATACCGATCTCGAGCGGATTTACCTCGAGCACATGCATGACTGAGGCGCCGCTCGTAGCCCTCATCCGGAAGGAGCTCCTCGAGCTCGCGAGGGATGGCCGCTTCCGGATCTTGTCGCTGGCCACGCTCGGCCTGCTCGTGGTTGCGCTCGCGTTCGGGGCCGTGCAGGCGCGCGCCGTTCACGCCGAACGCGAGGCAGCCGAGCACGGTGCGAACCGCCACTGGCGCGGGCAGGGAGACAAGAATCCCCATGTCGCGGCGCACTACGGCACGCACGTGTTCAAGCCGGCGGGGGTGCTCTCGTATCTGGATCCCGGCGTCGAGCCCTTCGTGGGCGCCTCGCTGAAGCTCGAGGCGCATCGCCGCAACGACGCGACCGCCGCAGCGTCGCTCGACGCGACGAGCCTTGCCCGGTTTGGCGGACTGAGCGGCGCCGGAGTCCTCTCGCTCCTCGTACCGCTTCTCGTGGTGGCCCTTGGCTTCGCCGCCTGGGCTGGTGAGCGCGAGCGCGGCACCCTGCGGCAACTTGTGAGTCTCGGCGCGCGCCCGAGCCTGCTCCTCGTCGGCAAGGGGCTCGGCGTCGCCCTCGCGCTCGGCGCAGTGCTCCTCCCGGGCGCCGGCGTCGTGCTGGCCCTGGCGCTGCTCGCGCCGACGGGACCGGACACGGCCGCCTCGTGGGCGCGCATCGCCGGGGTGGGCGCCGCGTACTCCCTCTACTTCACGGTATTCCTCTCGCTCACCCTGGCCGTGTCGGCGCGCGCGTCCTCATCCCGCGCCGCCCTCGTGGCGCTGCTCTCGTTCTGGGTGGCGACGGCGATGGTGCTGCCGCGCGCCGCTTCCGACGCGGCCCGGCTGATCGCGCCGGCTCCGACGCACGCCGAGGTAGCCCGCGCCGTCGAGCGGAGCCTGACGGCGGGGCTCCCCGGTGGTCCCGCCCGCGAGGAGCGGGTGAATACGCTTTCGGAGGCGCTCCTGGAGGCCCAGGGCTTCGCGGGAGCAGAGACCCTGATGGACGCTTCACTGCTCGCGGGGCTCGAGCTCCAGGCCGAGGCGGCCTACGAGAACGAGATCCTCGATCATCACTTCGCCGCGCTCGCGGACGCGGTGGACCGCCAAGAGAGCTGGGCAGAGGCGTTCGCCGTTCTCTCACCCGTCATCGCAGTGCGAACCCTCTCCCGCGCCTTCGCCGGCACCGACGTCGCTCACCACCGGCACTTCTCGGACGCGGCGGAGGCCCATCGGAGGCGCCTCGTCGATCTCCTGAACCGGGACTTCGCTGAGCGTGGTGGCGCGGCGGGCTGGGACTACCGCGCGGGAGCCGAGCTCTGGGCGAGGGCGCCCGCCTTCCACTACGCTCCTCCCGCCTTTCTGTCGGTCGTCCGACGGCAAGCCGTCAGCCTCGCTGCGCTCGCCCTCTGGCTCGTGGTCACCGCCTTCGCTGCCTGGCGCACGGCAGCGCGGCTCCAGGTGGTCTGATGCGGGTGCCGTGGACCATCGTCCGCAGCGAGCTCCGAAACTTCGGACGCGAGCGGCTGCCCTGGGTGGCTATCGCCATCTTCGCGCTGCTTTCGGCCTACGCCACGGCAGCAGGCTGGGCGTTCACCCGCAGCGAAACGCAGACCCAGCGGGCCCTACTCACGGCGGATGAGGACCGGAGGCGCAAGCTCAGCGAGGAGGTGCGGGCCATCGCCGCAGGGGCTCCCGTGAGGCACGCGGCCGACCCCCGCGATCCCCTGACGGTCGGCGAGAAGCTCGCCCCGCGGGCCGTCGTGCTCCCCCCGGGGCCCCTGTCGCTCGTCGCGGTAGGCCAGCGGGATCTGCTCCCCCAGGCGCTGCTACTCACCACTGAGCTGCGCGCGGCCGAGGGAGCGCGGGACGATGGCTCGAGCCCGGGCCGCCGCGCCAGCGGTCCCTTCGACCTCGCCTACGTCGTCGTGCTGCTCCTGCCGCTGCTCGTGATCGTGCTCTCCTACGACTTGCTCGCTGGCGAGCGCGAACGCGGCACCCTGTCTCTCGTGCTGTCGCAGCCGATCTCCCTCAGCTCATTCGTGTTCGGCAAGGCGCTCGCTCGCGCTGGGGTGGTCGTGACGGTCGTGCTCGTCCTGGCCCTCGCGGGGCCTGTCTTGTCGGGCGGCTGGCTCGCGCCTGGCGGCGGGATCCGACTGCTGGGCTACGCCGCCGTGCTCGTCGCGTACACGCTCCTCTGGTTCGTGCTCGCCGTCGCGGTCGACGCGTGGGGAAGGTCCGCCGCCGCCAACGCGCTCGCGCTGGTCGGGCTCTGGCTGGGGCTCACCGTGGTGACACCCGGCCTGGCCAACGCCGCCGTCGAGACGTTGTATCCGAGCCCGTCCCGCGTGGAGCTCGTGAACGTCGCGCGCGCCGCCGCAAGGAGCGCGGAGGCCCAGGCAAGCGACCTCGCGGGAGATCACGGCAAGCCCGCCACCGGAGGCGTGGCCCGCGGGCGGCGCGCCGTCGAGATCCAAGAGGCCCTCGCCCGGCAGCTCGAGCCCGTGCTCGCCCGCTTCGACGAGCAACGGGGGCGTCGGCAGGCTCTGGTGGAGCAGCTCCGCTTCGCCTCCCCCGCCATCATCGTCGCCGAGTGCCTGTCGGACCTCGCCGGCAGCAGCGCGACGCGGAGCCGCGCCTTCGCCAGCCAGATCGCTACGTTCCAGCTAGATCTCCGGCGCTTCTTCTTCGACCGAGCCGCTCGGGCCCAGCCGCTCGAGCCGACCGACCACAACCGGATCCCCGGCTTCACGTTCCGCGAGTCGCCCGACGGAGAGCTCATAATGCGGCTGCTCTCGAGCCTGCTCGGCCTCGCGGTGCCCACCGCCCTAGCGT
This sequence comes from Myxococcales bacterium, assembly GCA_031408355.1. Classification (GTDB taxonomy): domain Bacteria; phylum Myxococcota_A; class Polyangia; order Polyangiales; family Polyangiaceae; genus PMG-095. Next base: position 7,673 of record JANNWK010000107.1, on the reverse strand, counting down.
TCGCTGCGGCCCTCGCTGGCCTGCGCCGCCAGGCGGTCCGCGGCTTGCGCTGAGCCTCAGCGAATGGAGATGAGTTCGACGTCGAAGACCAGGACCCCCGAAGGCTTGCCGGGCGCGCCCTTGTAGGCCAAGGCCTCCGGGATCCAGAAGCGACGCTCTTCGCCCTCGACCATCAGCTGGATGCCCTCCGTCCACCCGGCCACGACCTTGTCGAGCGGAAACTGCGCAGGTCGACCTCTCGGGATCGAGCTGTCGAACGGCTTTCCGTCCGTGGTCCACCCCGTATAGTGCACCGTGACGATGCTGGTGGGCCCCGGCTTCCGGGTGCCTTGCCCCGCCTTGAGCAGCCGCGAGGCGAGACCCGTCTTGCTCTTCTTCGCGTCAGCAGGAGGCGCGGCCACGTCCGGGGGCGCCGACGGGGCCGCCTTCGGTGGCGCCTCGCCAATGATGCGCGTCGCGCCGATCTCCTGCATGACCTGGGCGTACGAGGCCACGCGCCCGTCCTCGTGATGGCAGTGGTTGCGATGGCACTGAATCCACCCTGGGGGTGGGTTGGCGGGGTCAAAGGCGACCTCGCTGGCAGCGGCCTTCGGCTTCTCCTTGACCGCGGGCCTTTCCTGGGGCGCCTGCTCCTCCCTGACGGGTGCATCGCCCGACTGGCAGGCGAGCCCGCCGAACGTCGCGAGGGCGAGAGCAATGGCATGGCGGACGGGGACAAGGAGACGCATGGGCGCATCATCACCAGCACTGGTCCCGCGTCCACAAAATCCGGCGGACGCTTCGTCTGCTGGCGGTGTCAGCAGACGAGCGGGCTGCCGGCGCTGACGCCAAGCGTCGCACAATTGTCCTGAAAGTACTCGGCGCGTACCTGCGCCGACTGCGAGCCGGGGCATTCGATGCCGCCGTTGATGATGCGCGTGGTCTGCGCAAAGTCACCCGCCAGGATCGCTTCGTGGCAGTTCTTGACTCCAGAGGCGCCGGGATTGTTGTGCACGACCCAGAACCACAGCGCCACCTGCCAGTTTGTGACGGCGTCTGTGGAAACGAGACCCGGATTCTGAACGAGAGCTTTTTTCAGGTAGTCCCCGGCAGCCTGGTAGTTGGCTTGCCCCGTGAGCTGAATGGCCCCCCGACCGTGATAGTCGCTGGCGCCCGAGGCCTGGCCCGCCTCATCGGTTTGCTCCAGAAATGCCGTCTCCTTGGCCACATGAGCGAAGAACGCCGCCACCTCGCGGCGGTCATTGGCGAGGTTGCCGCTCTGCGCAAATTTCGAGAACTCGAAGGTCTTGAGCGCCTGGCACAGCGCGCCATAGGCATACAGCGACTTCTCGACATGGCCTTGCCAGGGTGGGACGAACATTTCGTGGAAGGTCACCTCACCCGCGGGCAGAAGTTGCTCGAGCACGCAGTCGCCGTTGTTGTTGACGGTGCCGCCGGCACCCGTCGCCGACCCGCCGCTACCGCTTCCGCCCACCCCGAGCGGCTCGCACGCGAAGGGCGCCCAAAAGAACGTGCTGACAAGTGGATCGTAACCCGGGTTGGCCTCGAGCGCCTCGAACGCCTTGCCCATGAACATGACCTTGTCGCCGGCCTCGTAGCTCGTGCCGGCCTTCCAGGCTGGGAACGTGCAGATCACGCCGGAGGGCGAGCCTCCCGCAGCCACGCCTGCGTTGCCACCCGCCGAGCCACCTCGCCCGGCGTAGCCGCCCGCTGAGTCCGCGCCGGCCGCAGCCGCGCTGGCGGGAAGTTCGGCACTACCAGGTCCGGGCGCGCCGGTAGCGGCTCCACCCGCACCGACGCCGGCATCCGCTTCGCTCGGCATGGCGCTACCCGACACGCAAGCCGACACCAAGCCCAGAATCGCAAGAAGGACGAGCGGGCTCGGGCGGCGTTCAGACCGAGGGGGCGACGAGTTCACACGCCAAGGCTAACAACCGCGCCCGAGCCAGCGTGGGCGAATCCACTCGGTTGGCTGGCAGTTTCCTAGCGTTTCAGATCCGATCGGTCGGTGATGGCTTCCGGGCAGTCAACCTCCTTGAAGACGCGCCAGAAACCTCGGCCTACAGCCTTGACGCTCTGGCAGCGGTAGGACAGAGTCCTACCCTGGCTCGCGTCTCCGAGAAGGTCGCCATCAGTCTGGAACCTGAGCTATTCAGGCGCGCGGAACGCCTGCGCCAGGCCAGCGGCGAGAGTCGCAGCGCGCTCATCGGGCGGGCGCTGCGCCAGTTGTTACGTAGCGAGGCTCGCGCGCGAGACGTCGAGCAGTACGTCCAGGCCTACCAACGTGTCCCTGAAACCGGCCAAGACGTCGAGCGAGCTAGGCGACTCGCGCGCCGCTCCCTCACTTTACTCCCGTGGGACGAGGAATGAGGCGCGGCGAGATCTGGTGGGCCAAGCTTGACAAGCGGCGGCCGGTGGTCTTGGTCTCCCGCCAAGAAGCCTACGAGGTCCGCGCGCTTGTGATCGTGGCCGCCGTCTCGACAACGGCCCGAGGCTACGCGGTCGAAATCAAGCTGGGGCGAGCAGAGGGCTTGCCCCGTACTTGCGTGGTCAACTGTGATTGGCTCCTCACTGTTCCGAAACAGGACCTCCTCGAACGCGCCGGTCTGCTCACGGCGTCCAAGTTGCAGCTCCTCGATCAGGCGCTCGCCTTCGCGCTCGGACTCGAGCAATAGCGCCATGGCGGTCGCTCCCATCCTTCCCGTCGTGTATTTGCCGGGCGCGGCGGGGCGGGTGGCGCTTTGGCGGCCGATAGCCGAGCGACTGCAGCGCAGACGGCCCGCCCTTCTCTGCGAGTACCCGGGGCTCGGCGACGCGCCGTCCGACCCACGGGTCCGCACCTTCTCGGAGCTGTATGAGCATGTGCTGAAGCAGCTGCCGGAACGCTTCGATCTGGTCGCTATGTCGATGGGCGGAGCGCTGGCGCTGCGGCTGGCCCTGGAGCAGCCGGCACGCGTGCGCAAGCTGGTGCTCGTGGCTACCTCGGGGGGCATCAACGTGTCGGCGCTGGGCGGGCTGGATTGGCGCGACACCTTTCGCCGCCTCTGCCCCGACGCGCCGACCTGGTTCCTAGACGACGAAAGTGATTTCAGCTCGCAACTGGGCGGGCTTTACGCACCGACGCTGCTCGTTTTCGGTGACCAGGACCAAATCGCGCCCGTGACGGTCGGGGAACGACTGCAGGAGCAGCTCCCGGACGCGCGGCTCGAGGTGATCGCTGAGGCCACGCACGACATTCAAGAAGAGTGTCCCGATCTACTCGCGAGCTTGATCGAAGCCCACTTGCGCCGACCCTAGCCGCGCCCGAGGCTGGGCGAATCCACTCGGTTGGCTGGCAGCTTCCTAGCGTTTCAGATGCGATCGGTCGGTGATGGCTTCCGGGCAGTCGACCTCCTTGAAGACCAAGTTGGGGTTGTCCGGAGCGCCGAACCAGTTGACGAAAAAGTTACAGCCAGCGAGCAGCTCAGGCTTGTTTGCGAAGACGCTCTGGCACTTGGCCGCGGCGCACGCCTTGGAACTAGCGTGGTTGAAGCCGTTCTGTTTCTGGCATGCCAGGTAAAAACCACCGTAGCGCTCGCCGAGCTCGGAAGTGCCCCATTGACTGGAGCAAGCGTCGAAATCGCCGACGCCGCCGCCTGGGATCAACAGATCGAACTGGTCGGAGCCGACGCCGCCGTTGTTGATGGCCTGAACGATCATCGTTTTTCCGGCGAGCGCATTGGCGCCGGCGTCATTGGCCGCCGTGTGCGAGGAGCCAGTGAACTGGAGCTGAAAACACTTGCCGCAATAGTCGTTGCCCATACTCACGGCAGCAAAGCCGTAGGCCAACGTCGGGCTCACCTTCCAAGGCCCAAAATCGTGGCACATATAGGCCGAGCCGCCGCCTTCGCAGGCGTTCTTGGCGTCGTAGTTGCCACCGAGGCTCTGGTCCTCAGCGCTGCAGCTCGGCACGGGGGTTTTGCCGGCCGGAACATTGCCCTTCCAGCCGCAAGCTGGCTTGCAGCAGTCCCAGTAGCGGCTGGCCCAGCCCGGCGTGCCGCCCTCGATGACCGGCGGCTGCCCCCCGCCACCGCCTCTCGCTCCTCCGGAACCGGTTCCAGACGTACCCGCAGAACATTTGTCCGGGGCCAGATCCGTGCAGTGGTTGCCAACGCCGACCGTGCCACCGGTGCTGGTCGTGCCGGCAGCCTGGGTCACTCCGCCACTCGTCGCGGGAGCGCCGCTGCCGGCGCCACCCGACGCCGGCACCGACGCCGAGCCAGCGCTAGCGACGGGTAGGCCGTGCGTGCCCGCGCTCGTGTTGGCGGAGCCCGCCGAAACACGAGCGGGGGACGACTCGTCACCGCTCGAACACGCCGGCAACACCGCCGCAGAGGCGCCCGTCGCGATCAGACCGAACTTGAGCAAGCGTGTGATCTTCAAGGTGCTGCTTCCGTATCACCGAGCCCTCGATCGCGCGAGTCAGATCTCGTCAGCGGAAGCGGCTAGTTTCGCCGCGCGCCGCAATTGTTCAGCGACAGCATAGCCAACCACCCTGCCCAACTGGGTCCGGTTCCAGATCCGCCCGCCTCAAGCGCGCCAACTAGCCGCGGAGGTAGCGTGTTTCCGGGTTATCGCGGCGCCAAATCACGAAATCCATGAAGTAGTGGTGCAGGTTGACGATCGCGAACAGCGCCGCGAAGTAGGGTGTGGGGCCGAGCTCAGCTAGGGAGCTTGCCCGGCTGGGAGCGAGCGCTTCGTCGAGCAAGGTCGGTGCCGCGTGAAACAGCACGAAGCCGAGCGAAAGCGCCGCTACAGCCAGCGTGCCGAGCACCACCGCCACAGGCCGGCCGAACTCAGGCGGGCCTTCGTGCTCGCGAGCTTGGTTCCGCTTCAGAAGCCCCACGAAGTACAGGTACTGGACCGAGTGCAGCGCAGGGATCACGTACATGAGCAAGGGATCGACGCTCGTGTAGACCGTCCAAAGCCAAACCGTGATCAGCAGACCAGCGAGCGGCGCGAGCGGTGGCGCGCGGCCGTCGCTACGCCACTTGCGGACGAGCATGCCGAGCAGCAGCGGTAACGTCAGCAGGAACACCCCTTCGGTGATGCGCTCCAAACCCGCCGGCTGCGCGAGCGTCGCGTAGACGACTCCCTTCTCTTCCACGCTACGACCCGGATCGCGAGGGCTGGCCCAGGCGTAAGCCCAGCCGGCGAAGCAATGGGCCAGCACCACCCGACGCTCCGCCGCGCTGTACGAAACCCCGCGCCGCGCCGACAGCACCGTCAAGACGCCGAAGCCCTGCTTCACGTAGTGCCAACCCACCAGGAGAAACATCAGCTGTACCATCAGCCCCAAAGCCTGGGCCGAACCGGTGGCGAGCGCGGCGCCTGCCCAGCCCACGAGCAAAAGCGGCACGGCGAACCCGGCAGCGGCGTACCTAAGCCGCTGCTGCCAGGTAAATGCGGCACCGAACGCGCGCCGCCGCACGTCGCGATAAAAGAGCAGGTAGGTCACCGCGAAGTGCGGATCGTTGACCACGTGCGCGGCGTGAAACAGCGTGAAGCCCACGACAAGCTCGGCGGTATCGAGCCCAAGGCCACGCCTGAGTAGCCAGAAGAGCGGCAGCAGGAGGAGCGTGGCGCCCCCCACCACCAGGAACTCCAGCAGCCCGTAAGCCCCTGGCCGGCCGCGCATCAATCGCTGGCGCTGGGCGTCGACGCGCTCGCCGCTGTCTTCTCGGCCTCTTCAAGCTTTTGCTCCACTTCGAGCACGTGCGCCGCGTCAAGCTTGCTGCGCATCTCGCCGAGGGCGCGGCGAGCCTCCTGCGGCTTCAGCGCCCCGCGGTCGAAGTCGATGCAAATCAGGCACATGTCCCTAAAGCTAGCAGGTATCCTGGCCTTCGTGGAGCCCCGCCTTCACGGGCCGCCATGCCAACCCTAGCGCTCCGCCCGTACCAGCAGCAGGCCATCGACGCCGTGCTTTCGGCGCGACGCCGCGGCGTGCGACGCCTGCTGGTGAGCCTGCCCACGGGGGCTGGCAAGACCGTGATCTTCTCCGCGCTGGCGGCGCGGGCGCGAAAACAAGTGCTGGTGCTGGCCCACCGAGAGGAGCTACTGCACCAGGCGCGCGAGAAGCTCGAGAGCGCGCTGGGCGGGGCAGGCGTCGTAGCGCTCGAACGAGGACAGGAGCGCGCCCCAGCCGACGCCAAGGTCTTGGTGTGCTCGATTCGCTCGCTTCACGAGGAACGCCTGGCCCGCGTGCTCCGCGGACGCGACTTTGGGCTGGTCATTTACGACGAATGCCACCACGCGGCGGCGGCCGACAATCGCCGGGTGTTGGAGCAGCTCGGCGCCTTCGGGCCCAGCTGGACGGGCACTCTGCTGGGCTTCACTGCCACCACCGAACGCGGCGATGGCCAAGGCTTGACCGAAGTATTCGAGGAAATCGTGTACTCGCGCTCACTGCCCCAATTGATCGACGACGGCTTCTTGTCCCCCCTGCGAGGCTTCCGCATCTCCACCAGCGCGGATCTGCGCCACCTGAGCGGGACGGGCCTCGACTTCGCCGAGGAAGAGCTGGCCCTGGCGGTCGACATCGAGGAGCGGAACGCGCTGGTCGCCCGATCTATCCAGGAGCTGGCCAGGGACCGTCGGACCCTGGCGTTTTGCGTCACGGTGCAGCACGCCATGCATCTGGCCCAGGCGCTGAACACGCTGGGCCTCGCTTGTGGGATCGTGCACGGCAGCATGAATAGCGAGCTCCGCGCCCGCACACTGGCGGAATTTCGCCGGGGTTCGCTGCAGGCGCTGACCAACGTCGGCGTGCTCACGGAGGGCTTCGACGACCCGGAGGTTTCCTGCATCGCCATGGCGCGGCCCACGCGCTCAGCCGGCCTGTATGCCCAGTGCATTGGTCGCGGCACGCGGCTGCACCCTGGCAAGCGTGACTGCCTGATCCTGGACTTCGTCGACCTGTCTAGCCTCAGCCTGTGCACGCTGCCTTCGTTGTTCGGGGCGCCGCGCGAGCTGGACCTACAGGGCGGCGACGCGAGCGAAGCCAGCCGTATCTGGCAACGGATCGAGCTGGATCGACCCGGTTTCGAGCTGGAGGCCGGCGCGCTCACGCTAGCGGAAATCCAGGAGCGCGCCGCGAGCTTCGATCCGTTGAGCCTTGTTACCGATGACGAGGTGCGAGCCATCTCCGGCAACGCCTGGTTCTCACTCGGCCGCTTTGGGGTCGGCCTGCACTTCGAACGCCGGCCGGGTGAGCTGCGGGAAGCGCTGGTGTTGACGCGCGGCGCTCGCGGCAAGCGTTGGGAGGTCACCTTCGATGGTCGCCCGATGAGCCGCTTCTCGCGCCTTGAGGAGGCGGTCGAGGCCGTTGACTACGAGGTGGCGCGCATGGGTCGCAGTGTGGCCGAAAGCGCGCTAGCGCAGGCAAACTGGCGGCGCGCCACGCCCCCTGAGAAGCTCCGAATCTCGCTCGGTCGCTCCGACGCCAACCTGACCCTGGACAAGGCGCTACAGTTGGCGGTGCTGACGCGAGTGGCCGGGCGCCGCCCGAAGCCGGGCTAGGTCCGTGGGGGTCGTGGGGCATTGTATTTGGCAGGCCGGGGTGAGTGGCGCGGGCTTGGCCCGCGCGCGCCGCGCCCAGCGGGGCGCGCGCGTTCTGACGGCATTTTGAAGGACTC
>JANNWK010000106.1:0-6158 GCA_031408355.1 Myxococcales bacterium | reverse complement strand
CTTTGTACCCGGCCGCGGCCCAAGCGTCCCCGAGCTGGTGATCGAGGGTGCGGCCCGACGCTGACTCTAGCGTGACCGGAAAGCCCGTGAGGAGTGAGCCCGTGCACTTGGCGTGCTCATCCTCGCCCGGGCTGAGATGGTAGGCCGTATGGCGAAGCCCACTCAGCACGTTGACCTTGTCGCGATAGTCGGTCAGCTCCTTCAGGGTGGGCGAGAGCGGGTAGTTCTTGCCGGTGGCTTTCGGCGTGAACGGCTCTAGCGAGGTGGCGGACATCCCATTGGTGATGTGAAAGAACATGAAACGAATGGGCGGGGCGGCGGCCTGAGCCCCGGCTGCGCCCAGCCAAAGGCCGCGGCCATCGATCATGGCCTCGAGCAGGGGTAACCCCAGGCTCAGGCTTCCGGCAGCGCCGAGACCTCTCAGCATCGTGCGTCGCGAAAGACGAGTCGACTTCATGGTGTTTCGGCTTCCTGCAGGGGATCTCGGCGGTAGAGGAATGCGTCACTTCGAACGAGCGTCGCAAAGGCAACGCGGAAGTCGTAGCCGGCCGAGGCAAACGCCAGCTTCACGGGCTGCGAGACGCAGCGGTCCGTTTCAGGTCGAGCCAGCGCGAACTCGAACAGCTTCTCGACGGCGCAGGCCGGGAAGGCGCCGCTTTCCGCGAGTTTGTCGGCCAACTCTCCGGGACCGTCAAACTCAGGCACGGAGACCAGCCGCACGTTCGGGTTGTTGTCGTACGTGAGGACTCCAGACTCGTCGATGGTCTGGCCATTCGCGTCGAGCTCCTGGTACGCGCCGATCTCGTCGTAGCGCGCGAGCCCAAAGCCGACCGGGTCCAGGTACTTGTGACACGACGCGCACTGCGGTTCGGACCGATGTCGCTCGAGGAGCTGCCTGGCGGTTTCGCCCGGCACCGGCGGCTCCAACTCCGGCACGCTCGGGGGCAGCGCGATCGGGGCGGCACACAGCAGGTTGGAACGAATGAACTTACCGCGCCGAATTGGCGTGACGGCCCCTCCCGCCATCACCGAAAGCCAACTGGCTTGGGTCAAAAGGCCGAACCTGCGCGAGCCGGCCAGCGGTGTTTCCTGAAAGGCGACGGCCGGTGCCGGCAGGCCGTACAGCTTGGCCAGGTTGGCATCCAAGTAGGTGTGCTGAGACGTGAGGGCGTTCGCAAAGCTCTTGCCCGGGGTCCAGGCGAAGTCTTCGAGGAGGCGCGTGGTCTCCTCCAACATCGATTGCTTGAGCGCGTCGTTCCACTGCGGGAAGGCGACAGCATCCTTGGGAATGTCCTTGAGCGATGCGATCCCGAGCCACTGCTGAAAGAAACCTCGCAGGTTAGTGCGGACGCGCGGGTCTTCGAGCAGACGCAGGGCTACTTGCTCCACCTGCGCCGCTTGGTCGAGGCCGCCGCTTTCCGCGCTGGCGAGCAACGCTTCGTCCGGAGCCGTTCCGAGCGCGAGGTAAGCAAGGCGCGAAGCTCGTTCGAACCCCGTCAGTGCTCGGCGCTCGTTGGTTCCGCCCGGCACGCCGAGCTCCACGTGCATCAGGAACTTCGGCGACTGGAGCACCCCTTGAATGATCAGGGCCGCGCCCGCGTACGGATCCGTGTCAGCTAGCGTCGTCTCGGCGAGCGCGACCAGAGCCGTCACTTCCTCCGGCGCAAGCGGCCGGCGGAAGGCCTTGCGCCCGAAACTCGCGGCAAAGCCGGCCAGGCACGCGCCGCGCCCCCCGCCGGTGGGCTCGCAGCCGAGGACCAATGCCCGCGACGCGGCGTCCCCGAGCAGGCTCTTGGCGGCGGCCTCTGCGACATCGAGATAGCCGCGAACTTGGCGCTTCTCGAGTGAGAAGTTCTGCGAGGTCCGCTCGAAGGTCGTCACGCTGCGGTCCGCGGGGGCCAGCAGACTGAGGGCTTCAGGGTCGACGCCGGTGAGATCGCGAACGGTGCGAACGTACTCCGAGCGAGTCAGGAGCCGGAGCGGCGAAGACCCAGGGTCGACCACCGCAGCGCATGTTTCCTCCGGGACTGTTTCCCCCGGCATAGGCTCCGTGGTCGCTGCCGGCGTTGGCCCGGGCTCGCCACTAGGGCCGCTCCGGCCGACGGGGCCGCCGAGGTTGCCTTCGCAGCCCAGAACGAGCCCAAACAGCAGCTGGGCGACAAAACATGACCAACCGGGTGTACGGAGCATACGGTTCCTCGCCTTCCCACCACGCGCGGCAGGATCGATGCGCTTCGTCCTCTTGTCGAGCGGACCCACGGTGAGCAGGCAAAAAAATCTGGGGTAGCATGCGGCATGCTGCTGGGCGACCAGGGTATGAAAGCGCTAGCCGTTTCCGTGTTTGCCGGGACGCTCCGAGCCGCGCTCGGCTTGGCTAGCGCGCTGACCCTCCCGGCGTGCTCGGGGGCGACGGGCCAGACGACGTTCTACGGGCATTGCGGCTTCATCCCCGAAGCCGACGAGTCAGAGCGGGCAACCGGCGCGCTCCGCATCAACGAGGTCATGACGGGCAACGACGGCGTGTGGTTGGATGATGCAGGCCAGACCGACGATTTCGTCGAGCTTTTCAACACGAGCGACGAGCCCGTGCTGCTCCGTCACTATTTCCTGGGCGATCGTGTGGGCCGGGCGACACGCCTGCCGGATCTGACACTCGCGCCGGGAGAAACGCTCCTGTTTTGGGCGGACAACACTCCCGAGCAGGGTTCGCTGCACCTGCCCTTCAAGCTGTCGAACTCCGGCACGCCGCTCTTGCTCTGGGCCGACCCGTGCCAGCTGGTCGATCGGGTGAGCGTCCCGGAGCTTCCTCGCTCGGAAAGCTACGCACGGCTGCCCGACGGCGACGGCGACTTCGAAGTCTGTCGTTTCGCCACGCCCGAGCGGAAAAATGGCGACACGTGCGAGCCTCCACCGCCCGCGAACCTAGTCGACGACGTCGTTTTCGCCGACTTCGACTGGCCCGAGCCCTTCCCAGCGATCGCCGGGCCACTCGTGCTCTCTGAGCTGGCGCTACGGCCGGCGAGCTTTGTGGAAGTGCTGAACGCCAGCGACGACGAGGTGGCTCTGGCCGACTTCGAGCTCAGGCTCGCGCGCATGGCTCCGGGCGAAAGCTTGCCAGGCCGGTTCCGCGGCGTGCTCCTGGCCTGGCCGGAGCCTGAAGGCATGCTCGCCGCGGGTGAGCGAGTCGTGGTGCCGGTGACCGCGAATGACACCGCCGAATTGACGCCGCTGGAGTTCGACGGGGTCGTGACGCTGTTTCAGACAGGCCAGCCAGAGCCCAGCGATCGCCTGGAGTTCATGGCTTGGCCCGAGGGAGCAGCGCTTTCGCGTGTGCCTGACGAAAGTGGGTTCCCGCGCTTCTGTGAAGCGCCGAGCCCAGCCAAGTCCAATGACGCCTGCCGCGAGCTGGCCGAGCGAGAGTTGCCGACCGGTCGCGCCCACCGACTTGCGACGCCCGGGGACTTCGAAGCCCTCGCGCGCGGCGGCACCGATCTCGCGGAGCTCGGTGTGAAGTTTGTGATCGATATGCAGGCTGGTGGCGTCGTTCATCTGCTCGGTACCGAGGACTGGGCCCTGCACTACACTTGGGTGCGCGAGATGATTGAGGGGAAGCCTCACCTCGATCGCTGCGACCCCCTCCAGGCCCAACAGTTCGATATCGGCTGGATCCTGTTCAGCCAAGCGGAGTATTTCCGCGTCGAGGGTCGCCGCTATTTGCTTGGCACTTTGGTGGTCCACCAGAACGGCAGCAAGACGGTTGAGTTCACGCCGGGCGACCAGATCCTCGGCGAGCAGATGCGAAGCGCGTTCTTCAGCGTGATGGGGGTGGTCGACGAGCCCACTGAGTGGGCGATTCGCCCGACCGAAGCGCGCCAGATCGACCAACTCCGCCTGATTGAAGGCACGGTGCCAATTGTCGGCCCCAACGCTGCCTACGTGGGGCTCACTTACCAGGCGCTCAACCCGGCTGTGGGCTATGGCACGCTCACGTTCGTGCCGGCTCACGAACTCGAGACCGCGGAACTCGGCCCCAACGTGATCGTCGTGACAGACGACGTGCCCAACGAGAGCGCGTTCATGGGTGGGCTCATCACGGAGGCCTTTCAGACTCCGCTCGCGCACGTGAACGTGCTGGCGCGCGGCCGCAATACGCCCAACATGGCGCTGCGCGCCGCCAGGAAGGATCCGCGCCTGGTCGATTTGTTCGGCAAGCTCGTTAGGCTGGAGGTGAAGTCCTCCGACTTCGCCCTCCGCGAGGCGACCGGCGAGGAAGCCGATGCGTATTGGCAGGCGCGTACCCCGACAGGCCCCAAGCTCGCCCCGGCCCGCGATCTGTCGGTGCGCGGTGTCGTGCCGCTTGAGTTGAGCGGCTACGGCGAGGTGGCGAGCATCGGCTCCAAGTCGGCCGGCATCGCCGAACTCTACCGGGTGGCTTCCTACAACCAGTACTGCCCGAGCAGCACGCTCCCCCTCTACGTCCCTCCGCTCGCCTTCGCGATTCCGTTTTCGCATTACGTCGAGCATTTCGAAGCCAGTGGCGCGCGCGCCCTGCTCGAAGGGCTAGAAGCCGACGCCAACTTCCGAGCCGACCCGCACGCGCACGCCGCTGGCCTGGCCGGGGTGCGCGAGCTGGTCTTGACGCATGCTGTGGATCCGGAGCTTCTCGCAGCGGTCACGGCTGCCATCGCCGAACGCTTTGCCCAGGCCAAGGTGCGCTTCCGTAGCAGCAGCAACACCGAAGATCTGGCGACCTTCAATGGCGCAGGGCTACATACCTCCACCAGCGCCGACATCGATGGCTCCTCGAACAGCGTTGAGGGGGCGCTGCGAACCGTCTGGTCGAGCCTCTGGAACACGCGGGCCTACGACGAGCGCGCGTTTGGCAACATCGATCAGTCCCAGGCCGCCATGGCAGTGCTCGTGCACCAAGCTTGGCAATCCGAGGCCGCCCAGGGCGTGGCCATCAGCCGCAACGCGCTGCACGCAACTCGCGACAGCCAGTACTATATCAACGCGCAAGTCGGCGAGGCCTCCGTCACCAATCCTGCTCCCGGCGTGACGAGCGATGAACTGGTGTACACGCTGCCACCCCGCCCACCCAAGGTCGACTACCAGGCACGCTCGAGCCTGTCGCGCGGCGCCGACGTGCTTTCGTTCTCAGAGATTGAAGGGCTGGCCTGCGCGCTTTCGTCCATCCACTCTCACTTCCTGCCACTGGTAGACCCCCAGCAGCAGAATCGCCTGTACGCGATGCAGATCGAGTGGAAGCTAGTGGGGCCGACGCGACGCTTGCTCGTCAAGCAGGCCCGCCCCTACAGCTTTGGCTCCCTCGAGGTGCCGGACGATTGCCGCGAGTTTTGAGCGCCTACTCACAACTGAGCTTCTGAGGCCCCGGTTCCTTGTCGACCTCGGGGTCGTCGCACTCCAGGGAGGGCGAGGTTTCATGGGTGAAGCAGGCGTCGGGGTTGCCGCTGCAGTAGCCCTCACAGGCCTCCACAGCGCAGTTGCCCCAATTGAGCGTATGAAAATCGGAACCCTTGGCCTTGCCCCAGCTGAAGGTTTGGCAACCGGGCGCGACGATGGGCCCGCAGTGCCCTGTACACCTCACCACGCCATCCTTGTCAGCGGCGCGCTCGCTCACAAATCCGTCGATCACGTCCGCGCACGTGGCGCCGCCGCCTTCGCCCTGAACAAATTCACCGCAACGCGTAAACGAAGCATGCGCGCCGGCCTTTGAGTCCGTCTCCGCCTCGGAGTTGGTGCAAGCGTGACACGCCGTGCATTCCGACATCGGGGGCAGGCCGGCGGGAGGACACTCAACCCAGCCGTCTTCGCAGGCCTTCTTGCGCCAGTAGTTGATGCGTTCTAAGCAGCTTGTGCCGCTTGTCTTCCATACGGCGCGGCTTGTGTTGTGCGGAGGACACTCGTATTGGCATGCCTGGTCCAGTGCCTTTGGAACGCAAGGGCAGACGGCGGAGTAGCGCTCGCCGAAACAGTTGGCGTTGCCCGGATGGGTGGAGCAGCTGAGCTGGGCTTCCGTAGGAAAGTAACAAGACTTCGATCCGTCCATCTTGTCGGTGGCGATGGACACAAGATACAGGCCCTCCGACGGAGCCTCTGAATTCCAACAACCCCCCTCGCGACAGGTAAACCCGAGC
>JANNWK010000105.1:0-1600 GCA_031408355.1 Myxococcales bacterium | reverse complement strand
TGGTTCCCGGGGCAAAGTGGTCGGCGATGCTGAGTAGCTTCTGGGCGTAGCGGTCGGCCTCGACCTCCCAGCTCGACTGAGCCAGCTCGTAGGGCACCCATTGCACGAAGAAAGCGGCGCTCAGTCGACCCCGCTCATCGGTGAGCGAGCGGTCGACCGTCGAATGCACGTACCACTCGATAGTGGGAAAATCCGGGAGGCAACCTTCGCTGGCCTGCGCGAACGCCCGCCGCAAATCGCCGATGATGTCTTGGCCCTGGGGCAAGAGGTGAATGGTGGGGCCGAACTGGCCCCGGTCCTCGGGTAGGCAGGTGAAGCGCGGCAAGCCGTCGAGGGCGAGGTTCAGCTTGAGAGTCGAGCCTGGCTTCTGCAAGCGCAGAAGCTTGTCGTTGTAATCGGCGGGGAGCGCCTCGCGACCCACCATGGCCTGCAGGCGATACGGGTCGGCGTTGACGATAACTTGGCGCGCCCGAAGCTCGCGTCCGTTCTCAAGCACAACCCCGCACGCCACGCCTCGCGCAAGCAACACCTGGCTCACTGGCTGGCCCACCACGATGCGCCCGCCATGCTTGCGCAGCGCGTCCGCCAGCAGCGCGACCACGCTGCCCATGCCGCCCTTCACGACCATCCAGGTCCCGTCGCTGCCTGGTAGCCGGCACATGTTGTGAATCAAAAAGTTCATGCCCGTGCCCGGGCTGTCGTAGCCGCCAAACACGCCAGAAAACCCGTCCGTAGTGGCATACATGGCCTTGAGCAGATCGCTCTTGAACCCGAAGCGGTCGAGGTACGCTCCCACCGACCCACGGCACAAGTCGATGAAGGCGCCACGCAACGCCGGGCGCACGTAGCGCTCCGCCGTCTCCTCGATACTGTGCGGCTGCTCCAGCCAGGTCGGAGCGATGTCGTCGCGAAGCGCGCTGAGCTCGGCCTGCAGGCGAGTGTTCGCGTCCCAATCCGCGCGCGTAAAGAAAGCGATAAACTGCCGCTCGAGCTCGGCCTGGTCCGAGCCAAACAGCAGGTAGCGCGAGCCCGTGGTGGGCAAGAAGTAGTGCGGGTCGCGGCGCAGCAGCGGCAGTTGAAGGTCGAGTGCGCTGAGCAGCTCCGGTGGCATCAGTCCGACCAGGTAGGCGCCCGTCGACTGCGGCAGGTTCGGAGCCTTGGCGAACGGGAACTCGGTACGGGTCGCGCCGCCAATGACCGAGGCACGTTCGAGCACCAGCACGCTCTTGCCGGCGCGCGCCATACTGAGCCCAGCCACGAGCCCGTTGTGGCCGGCGCCCACCACAATCACGTCGTACTCGGGCAGAAGCTCGCTCCAATCTGGCAGGGAGGGAGGCGCAAGGGTCGTGGCCATGCGCCGAGTTTCTCACCAACGGCCTCAGTTAGCGAACGGCGGCGCCAGATCGCGGCGCGGCGTCCCGCCACCGCCCACGGTATCGGGGCCGTTGTTGGCGACCAGCTGCAGGGCGACGACCATTCTTCGCACGTCTTCCGCCCAGGCGTCGTTGCCCGTTGGGCCGCTCCGCGGCCCGTATCCGAAGGTGTGCTCGAAGTCGGCGACGGCGCTTGATTCAAAGCCCAGCAGCACGGAGTCTGAGCC
>JANNWK010000104.1:0-11187 GCA_031408355.1 Myxococcales bacterium | reverse complement strand
TCGACGACGAGAATCCGCATGCTGCCTAGATAGTACAGCACCTCCGCGACACGCGCGGGTCCAGAAATGAGCGGGGAACTCTAGCGCTGGAGCAGCGCCCAGACTTCGGCCTGACCATCCGGCCCGTCCCGCAGCTCCAGGGTACCTCCCAGGCTTTCGGCGGCCGCTTCCGCCAAAAGCAGGGCAACCCCGGACGGGCGTCCGAACGCGCTCGGATCGGTCCTGTTCCGCAGCAGGTGTCCCCGCGACGCTTCGGGCACTGACGGCCCGCCGTCCTGGACCGAAATGAGCAGACCCGTCTCGACAGCGTAGGCGCTCAGAATGACGTTCCCGTCGCGCGGCGTCGCTGAGAGCGCGTGGTGAAGCAGGGCTCGCACGAGCACCAGCAGGGTCTTCGGCTGCGAAGAGAAACGCAGCTCTGCAGGCACCCTGAAGTCGATGGAAATGCCGTGTCGAGCGGCGCGGGGTTCGGCGTCGTCGAGGGCCAAACGCACCAAGTCCGGCACGGAAACCTCCGACCGCGCTTCGTCAAAGGGGCAGTCCCCGGCGAGCGCAAGGTCAAGCGACACTTCGGCGGCGGAAGCCGCGCGCTTGGCAAGGCCTTGCGCTAGCACCGAACTCTCACCCAGTTCCGCCGACGCGTTGCTGGCGTCGGCCCTCAAACCTTCGACGAGGCCCTTGAGGCCTCGTTGCAGCCCCAAAGCCATTCCCTGCAGCACCTCCAGCCGCTGGGAACTGTCGCGGGAGGCGACGGAAGGCGGGGGCTCGGTTCGGATATCGCCGGCCGTCAGCACGGAGGCGAGCTCGCGGGCGTAGGCTTCGCCGAGCTGTTGAGCCTGCTCCAGTTCTTTGCGTAGCTCGACCACCTCGCGCTTGTCGCTGGCGCCGTCGGCAGGCAGAAAGATGGATTGGGTGCCCCCCTCCAGCTCGACGCGGCCGCCATGACGGGTCGCCATGCGACTTAGCCAGCGGCGTTCGAGCTCGGCCGCACCGAGGGCGTCCGGGCCCAACTCGACGCTGATCTTCACCCACTCAGCCTGCCGGCGCACGGTCACTTCGGCGGCGCCCACCTGGGCGCTGCCCGCCTGGGTCACCAGCAGGTTGAGCATCCGGCGCAGGTCCTGCTCGTCGCCGAAGACCTCCGTGCCGGCGCCTGGCTCGATGGCGATGCGGGTATTGGGCGCGAGATCCATGAGCAGCGCCGCGATATCGATGCGGCCGCGGCGCGCCTTGGCGCCACGCGTCGTCGTGTTCAGCTCGCTCAGCATGCTGATGGCGTCGTCGAGCGCATCGAGCGTGGTTTCAACCTGGGGCGGGCTACCTGAGGCGCCCACGATACGGGGCTCGAGGATGGGCACTGGGCCCTGACGAAGTTGGCTTACGCCCTCACGCAAGGACCGCGCTGCCCCGCGAGCCTCCTGAGCCAGGAGCCAGGAGATTTCGTGTCGGGTTAGGCGTTCTTGGGACACGATCTCGCGATACTGCCAAAAGTCGGCGCCCATGACCACTGCCGCGCGCTATAGCTAGGGCATATGCGGCGAGGCACGGTGTTTGTCCGACCAACCAGGGCGCCTCTGCTGGCCTTGGTGGCACTTTGCCTGGCCGCTATTCCGCTTGCCTGCGGTTCGGACGCTGTGCCCAGCCCCTTCGGGGCCGGTGCAGGCGGCGCGGGTGGGCTAGCCGGGACCAATGGGGAGGCCGGCTTTGTCCTCGATACGGATGCAGGGGTCGAAGCCGATCCGACCCTTGGCGGCCCCTGTGACGATGACGGCCAATGTGATGATGCGGTCGCCTGCACGCAGGACCGCTGCGACCAGGAGTTGCGGCGGTGTCGCTTCGAACCGGACGACTCCGCCTGTGGCGACGACGTCTACTGCGACGGCAACGAGATTTGCGACGTGAGGGAGGGCTGCCGCGAGGGCGAACCCATCGCCTGCAGCGACGATTCGACGTGCACCATCGACGCCTGCGTCGAGGCCACGCAAGCGTGTCGGCATGAGCCGCGCGACGCCGACGCTGATGGCGATCCTACTCGCAACTGTGGCGGCACGGATTGCGATGACACGAATCCTCTGGTGTCCACTGGGGCGAGCGAGCGCTGTGGCAACGGGCGCGACGACGACTGCGATGAGCAGGTGGACGAGGCGGAGTGCAAGGCGCCCGAGCACGACACCTGCAAGGACGCGCTGGAAGTCACGGGGCCTGGCTTTTACGATCTTGACCTCGCGGCGAGCGCTTTCGACTATGCCACCCCGTGCACCGGCGCCGACGCCGGCTTCCGCGACGTGGTCGTGGCTGTCACCGTCGCTGAAGGCGCCGCACAGGATGTCGATATCGTAGCCAAGCTGGACAGCGGTGAGGTCTCGCTTGGCACGGCTGCGAGCTGCGGGGCCGAGGAGACGGTTGTCTGCGAACCATCCTACGTTTCACCGCTTGGTACCGGCGTATCGCGCTTACTCCTGCGCGGTCTCGCACCGGGGAGTTACCCGATCTACGTCGCGGCTACGGCTGAAACGGCGGTGCAGCTGCGCGTCGACTTCCGAGCGGCTGAGCCTCCGCTACCCGGCGAGTTGTGCGAGGCCGGCCCTCTGCTCATCCCCGCGGCCTCGCCCTTGCTGTTTCGGCTGACGGGCTACAATTCGGACTTCCTTTCCGGTTGCAGCGGGAAGACGGGAGACGCGTTTCTCCGCTTCTCGCTCGAGCAGGCGAGCGATGTCACTCTGATCGCCGAGGCGGAGGACGAGCTAGGGTTGCCGGTCCTGTCACTGCTCGACGCTAGCTGTCTCAAAGAAATCACGTGTCGTCAGAGCCAGCCCGGCAGGCTCTTCGCGCGCGGCCTACCGGCTGGGGACTATCGCGTGGCGCTCTCCGCTACCGGTCCGGCCGACGTCGCCGTTCGGCTCGAGCTAGCCCCGGTGTCCGAGTCTCCAGCCGGCGAAGGGTGCGCCGAGCCGCCGACGCTGGTGGAAGGTTCCGAGCAGGTGATGGACCTTTCCGAGCACGAGGACGCCGTGCATCCCAATTGTTTGATCGGCGCGCCCGACGCCACCTTCGGCTTTGAACTGAACCAGCCGAGCGACATCGCGCTGATCGGGCGCCTGGCAGACGGCGACTTGGGCAGCGTCAGCGTCGCGACGCTCAATTGCGCTGCGAGCCTCGCGTGCTCGACTGGACAGGGCACCGTCCGCACCTATGCGTATGGCCTGGGGAAGGGCGAGCATCGCGCCATCATCGAGTCGCGTCAGGGCAACCCAGTTGGGCTCAGCCATTTTGTGCGCCCGGCGGCTCCCGCCGTGCACGTTCCGTTCGCCGACGACTGCGAGTCGCCCGTCCTCGTTCCCGAACTCGGCGGGCGTTTCAGTGGTACCACGGCCAACGCATTCCCCGACTTTGATGCCGGCTGCGACGTCGGCGGGCAGGCGGAAGGGGGCGCTGCGGATCAGCTCCTGGAGCTTCGTTTGTCGCAGCCGCGTCGGGTCATTCTGGACATGAGCGGCAGCAGCTTCGACACCTTGCTGTCGGTCCGCGCAGGTGAAGCGTGTCCTGGGGTCGAGCTACCGCTTGCCTGCGCTCCCGGATACCGTGCATCCCGCAGCTTCTTGGACCTAGACTTGCAGGCGGGGGATTACTTCGTTCAAATTGACGGTTACAACGGCGACAGCGGGGTGTGGAAGCTCGAAGTCTTCACCGCACCGCTCTGAAGCTGGGCGGGGGGTTGCGGCTTGTCACGGCGGGGTTACTATGCTCCCGCGATGCACCATGCCATCACGGGTCTGGTTACGGTCGGCGCTTTTGCGCTGTCGCTCCTGGCGCCGGTGCTCGCCACGGCCGCTCCACGCGACTCCGCGGTGACCACGAAGCGTCAATCGGTGCTCACCCCGCCTGAACGCCGTCGGTTGGACCGAGGCGAGATGGTGGTTCGCCCCATGGCGTTCCAGCATGCCGACGGCCGTTACGTCGGTGGCGTTTCGTACCAAGTCGTGGACGCGCGGCCCGAGGTGGTGCTCACGGCGCTTTCGGACGTGGCCAATTGGCCTGAGGCGCTGCCGCGCACGAAGAGCGCCCAGCTGCTGGGCTCGGCGAACGGCGTGTCGCGGGTAGAGATCGTGCACGGCAACGGCGTCGGCGAGGCTCGCTATTCTCTGATGGTGACGCGCTCCGACGACGGCGAGACGATACGATTCTGGTTAGATCCTTCCCGTCCTCACGACGTCCGCGATCTTTGGGGCTTCTTCCGAGTTCATGCGCTGCCCGGGGGGCGGTCTTTGGTCACCGTGGGAGCGGCCCTCGACCTCGGAGCGGGGCTGGCGCGTCTGCTGTTCGAAGATCGAATTGCCGCCCTGATGCTGCATGCTCCAGGGAAGATCCGCGCTTTCGTCGAGCCGCGCGCCCTGGCGCTAGCGTCGCCCTGGCGCTAGCGCCGCCTGACTTGCGCTCGTCTTTCGTGACGCTGTAAAAGAGTGTCGATGTTCGCGCGTGTACTAGTGCTGGCGCTCAATACCTACCGGGAGGCCGTTCGCGCCCGGATTCTGCACGGGCTGTTCGGGCTCGCTCTCGCCACCACTGGCTATTCCCTGGTGGTGGGCGCCTACACGGCAAAGAATCAGCTGCGAGTCGTGAGCGATCTCGGAGGCGCTTCGATCTCCCTTTATGCGATCGTCGTCGCCGTGGTGCTCGGCGCGACCTCGCTGCACCGTGAACTCGAGCTTAAGACGCTCTTCCCGATCCTGGCGCGACCTGTGACACGCACGGAATATCTGGTCGGCAAGTTCTTCGGGACGCTGCTTGTGCTCAGCGTGTTCATCGCCGCCAATTCCGGCGTTGTGCTGCTGGCCCTTTCGGTCATCACCGGGCACTCCTTGGTTCAGGTCATGGGGTTGGCCTTTGGTAGCGCGGCGGTGCTGGGGATCGTGGGGTTCAAGCTGCGTCGAGCTGTTACGTACCTGCCGATCGCCTGGGCGGCGTTCCTGCTCGGTGTGGGTCTGGCGCTCGCCTCAGGGGCGCCCGACGACCGACGCGTGCTGCTCGGCCTGGGCGCGCTCACCCTCTGTGAGGTCGCGATCGTGACGGCGCTGGCCACGCTATTTTCTGCCTTTTCTTCGCCGTTTCTGACGGCGGTGTTCACCCTTGCGCTGTTCATCGTCGGCCGTTCCGCCGACACCCTCGCGCACTTGCCGCCGCGCGTTTTCGGCGAGGCCATTCATGCCTTGGGCGTGGGGCTGAGCAAGGTGGTTCCGAATCTGATGCTCTATGTACCCCCGCGACCGCTCCTTACCGGCGAGACACCCGACGTGGCGCTTTGGCCCTACGTGGGTCGGGCTGCCTTGCACGCGTTCGGCTGGTCACTGCTGCTGTTGGCATCAGCGAGCATGATCTTCCGTCGTCGCGACTTCATATGAAGGTCGCGCGACGCTGGCTGGCCCTGGGGTTTTGGGGCCTTAGCTCGGTAGTGTTGTTCTTGGGCGTCGCTACGCTCCGGGCGGTGCACGACGGTGAACGGGAACTCGCGGCGAGTGACGCCGCGTTCGACGCGAATGAGCTTCACGCGGCCATTGCCCACGCTCGCCGCGCCGCTTCTGCCTACGCGCCTGGCGCCCGCCACGTGGAGCAGGCGTACGACCGCCTGTCGGCCATCGCGCGGGGCGCCGAAGCGGCGGGCATGCCGGGCCTTCCGGCGCTGGCCTGGCAGGCCCAGCGTGCCGCGGCGCTCGAATCGGTCAGCTTGAGTCAGCCGTTTCCCGAGCGCCTCGAGGAGGCGAACCGCAATTTGGCGCGGCTCGCCACGGGCGCCGGCGCCGGGGTCGCTGACTCGGGCAAGTCCGCTCGGCGCTTGCTCGAGCGAGGCCGAACGCGGCCGTCGCAGGCGCGACCGTGGGGTGGACTGCTCGCGCTGGGGCTGCTGACGGCGGGGTTCGGGCTCGCTTTCGTCGCCGGCAGAGCGGTCCTTCCTGACGGTCGTCTCAGTTGGGCGCGCGGCCGATTCGGACTCGTGCTGCTCGCTCTCGGGGCGGCTTGCTGGGCCTTTGCCGCTTTCCGGGCCTAGAGTTGGCGCATGTCGGGCCGCACCCCAGGTTCCGCCAGTCCCCTAGGCTTGGCCGGCGCGCTTGAGCGCTTCACGGAGTACCTGGCGTTCGAGCGGCGAGCTTCCCCGCACACGATAGCGGCCTACCGGGGGGATTTGGGCGGCTTGCGAGGATTCCTGAGCGAGCGCCTGGCGCGGGAGCCCATGCTTTCTGACGTGACGCGGCTTGCGCTTCGCGGCTGGCTCGGTTCGCTCGCGGTGTCGCTCTCGTCGGCCAGCATTGCGCGCAAGCTGTCGAGCGTGCGCGCGCTCTACGTGTTCTTGGGTCGACAGGGCCTGGTCCGTGAGAATCCGACGGCATTGGTTCAGAGCCCCAAACTGAGTCGAGGGTTGCCCCTCGTGCTGCAGGCGGAGGTGGCCGCTGAGGTGATGGAGTCGCCAGGAACGGTCCAAGTCGGCCGTGAGCGCGAGATAGAACGGCTCCGCGACCGAACGCTGCTGGAGCTTCTGTACGGTTCCGGACTGCGCGTGAGCGAGCTTGCGGCCCTCAACGTGGAGGACATGAACCTACGCGCTGGGGAGCTGAGGGTGCTCGGCAAGGGCCGCAAGGAAAGGCTCGTACCGATCGGATCCGAGGCCCTGGCCGCGCTTCAAAACTATCTACCTCGACGTTCTGAGCTGCGGCACCCGACGACCCAAGCGCTCGACGAGCGGGCCGTGCTCGTCACGCGCCGCGGTCAACGCCTGGGAGTGCGCCGCATTCAGCTGCTGGTCCAGCGCTACGGCGCGATCGGTGCCGGTCGGTCCGATCTGCATCCGCACGCCCTGCGCCATTCGTGCGCGACGCACTTGCTCGAGGGCGGTGCCGATCTGCGGGTGATTCAGGAGATACTGGGTCACTCGAGCCTGGCGACCACCCAACGCTACACGCACGTCTCGCTCGACCAGTTGCTTAGCGTCTACGATAAGGCACACCCGCTGGCGAGGGCCGGGAAGCGGGCTTTTGGCCCGGCTCGATGAGCTGTCCGCCGTGACGGGCCGCGCACAATTCGGGTCGCCTCGTGTGCGTGGTCTCGTTGGCGCACTCGCGGGCGCCGGCGCAGGGAGCGTCCTGGCTGGCGCGCTCGACGCGTGGTTCTCCCACCGCGCTTCCGGTACCGGCGCGGCTCTGATCGAGCCCGCGATCGGGCTCGCCGCGCCCCTGGCCGTCGTGGTGGGCGTCGCTGCTTTCGCTCTGCGCTGGTTCTTTCTGGGCGGCGAAGCCTGCTCGGCCCGCGACTTCGGGTGTTGGCTGCGCGAGCTCGAGGGGCGGCGACGCGCGTTGTGGCAGGTGACGCCTCCGCTCGCTGCCGTGGCGAGTGCGCTTGGACTCTTGGCCGTCGCGGGCCTGTCGACGCGTGTGCTTTCGGGGGAAACTAGCGGCTTGGCGAGTGGCGGCGTGTTGGCGCTCTCCGCATCAATGCTGCTGGTCAGCCTGGCCTTCGCGACCATGGCGCTCGCGGAAGGCTTGGCGACAGCGCTTGGGCCCGGACGCGTGAGCCCGGTCGTCTCGGTGAGTGGAGCCGTGTTGGGCTTCGCGCTCTTGCTGGGGCTACTAGTGGCGTTCGGCGAGACCGGCGGCGGCGGAGCCCCCCTCCAGATTTTGGGTGTACTGCGACGCCCGGAGCTCGATTTGAGGGCGCCAGGGCTGCTCTTGCTTGTGGCCGGGTTCGCGCTCGGCGTGCCGAGCCCGCGTGGGTGGGCTGCTACGATTCTCGCCCTTAGCGCGTGGCTGCTGCCGCTGCTCCTTGGCCTGCGCGCGTTACAGGGAGCATCGCTCGATCCTCCGCGCACTCTGGCCATCGAGCGCCACGCCCCGCTTGGTCGTGTGGCCCTGCCCATGCTCCGCAAGCTGGCTGACCGCGACGCCGACGGCGCCAGCGCGGCCTTCGCCGGAGGGGATTGCAATGACCACGATCCGAGCGTGAATCCCCAAGCTCAAGATGTGCCAGGCAATGGCAAGGATGAAGACTGCCTGGACGGTGACGCGCTCGCCTCGCAGCCCAGTCCGCGCGTCCAACCCGCCCCCAGTGTGTCCGCGGTTGAACGCCTCCCGGACGACCTGAACGTTGTGCTGGTCACGATCGACACGTTGCGCGCGGACCTCGGCTATTCAGGAAATCCGCGAAATCTGTCGCCCAATCTTGACGCATTGGCTGCCAAGAGCGCGGTGTTCGAACGCGCCTATTCGCTAGCGTCGTACACCGGCAAGAGCCTGGGACCGCTGCTCATCGGCAAGTACTCGAGCGAGCTCGACGGCGGACTGCTTCATTTCAATCGCTATTCGAAGCGCGAGACCTTCCTGGCCGAACGGCTGAAGGCTGCGGGCGTGCGTACCCTGAGCGTGCAGGGTTACTGGTACTTCTTTCAGGACGCCGGTTTCGCCCGTGGCTTCGACGTGGTCGACTCAAGCGCGGCGCCCAAAGTGGCCGCCATCGAAGGTGATCAGTCTTCCAACGGCGACGAGCTGAGCGACGCCGCCATTCGTCTGCTGGCAGAGCCTCAGCTGCAGCAGAATCGGTTCTTCATGTGGCTTCACTATGTGGACCCGCACGCAGAGTACGCGCCGCACCCAGAGCACGATTTCGGCTCGAAGCCGCGCGACCGCTACGACGGTGAGGTTGCGTTTGTGGACCACCAGCTTGGGCGCGTGCTGTCGGCGCTTTCGGCGACGAGCTTTGGCGAGCGAACCGCTGTGATCGTGACCAGCGACCACGGTGAGGCCTTCGGTGAGCACGGCATGATCCGCCATGGCTTCGAGCTGTGGGAGGAGCTCGTGCGCGTCCCCTTGATCGTCAAGCTTCCGGGAATATCCCCGCGTCGAATCAGTGCTCGTCGCAGCGGCATCGACCTCGTACCGACCGTGCTCGAGTTGTTCAAGATTAGGCACGACCCCCAAACGGCGGCAGACGCCTTCAGTGGCGAGTCGCTCTTGCCGGACCTCGCGGGTGCCCCTGGTAGCCCAGTCGCTGAGCGTCCCGTCTTCGTCGACATGGCGCGCGGCCCTCACAACGCCGAACGCCAAGCCTTCATCGACGGCGATCTCAAGCTAACCGCGAGCGAAGGTCGCATGCTGGGCCTGTATGATCTGGCCGTGGACCCAGGAGAAAAGCGCGATCTCGCTGGCGACAGCGCGCGACTCGCCCCCGTGCGCGCGAAGTACCTGGCGTTTAGGCAGGGGCTTCGGCGAGTTCCAATGCCGAAACCATAGTAGCGGCCTCCGCCAAGAGGCCGGGCAGGCCGCCGGTGTGGAGGAACAGCGCGCGCCGCGGTTTCGGTGAAAGTCGGGAAAGCCCGAACAACGCCTTGCCGGTGTAGGTGGGGTCCAGCAGAAGGCCCGTCTCGCCGGCCACCCGGGCGATGAAAGCCAGCTGCTCCCGGCTGGCTTGACCGTAGGCCGGCCCCTTGAATTCGTCGTAGATCGAAAGCGGTCCGCAGGTCTTCAGCCTTGGGTCGAGGGTTTGAGCTTCCCGCGTGATAGCCGCGATGACTCGCTCGAAGTAGGCGCGGTCGTCGCACACCGCAAACGCGGCTGCCTGCGCGGCGACGCTCGGATGTAAACCCAGGCCGAGCGCCACGCCGGCCGCCGTCCCGCCCGAGCCGCAGGCGAAGGCCAGCACGTCTATGTCCGCCGGCAACTCTGTGGTCTGTTGCTGAAGCCTCAGCTCCTCAATGGCGGCGACGTAGCCCTGCGCGCCCAGTCCATTCGAGCCTCCCTCGGGGATCACATAGGCCCGATGACCCCGCTGCTCGAGTTCTTGCCTCGCGAGCTCCAGCAGTGCCGTTCGATCGCGATACTGGGAGGGGGTGATGAAACGCAGCTCGGCGCCCACCAATCGATCGAGCAGCAGGTTGCCTGTGAGCGCGGGCGGGGCGGTCGGAACCTCGCAGCGAAGCAGGAGGAGCGAGTGTAGGTCGAGTTCGCGACCGACAATGGCCGTGGCTCGCGCGTGATTGGATTGCGCTCCCCCGCAGGTGATAAGCGCCGTGGCTCCCAGGGCCTGCGCGTCAGCCAACAAGAACTCGAGCTTCCGCAGTTTGTTGCCGGCTGCTGCGCCAGCCGTCATGTCGTCGCGTTTGATCCAGACCTGCATCCCGAGTAGCGCGTCGAGCCGTGCGTTGCGCCAGAGCGGCGTGGGCGAATGGCAGAGCTTGAGGCGCTTCACGGTGCCTTGATCCGGGCGATCAGCGCGCCCTTTTCGACAGCGGCGGGAGCTTGCGCGGCCAGCTCGACCACGTGACCGTCCGTCGGTGCCAAAAGTTCGTTCTCCATCTTCATGGCTTCGACCACAGCTAGCGGCTGGCCCGCGCGCACGCTGTCACCCAGGCTCACCATAAGGCGAAGCAGCTTGCCGGGCATCGGGGAGAGCACTAGGCCCGCATCTCGCGGCTCGTTCTGCCCGGACGCTGAAGGTCGCACCCGCTCGACGCGGGCCTGCAAACGCCGCCCGGCCACCCGCGCCCAAACCTCCGCCCGCCGACGGACAAAACGCAGCTCATGATTGCCCCAGGGTGTGACGACGAGCGCGCTGCCGTCGGCGCGTTCCTCCACGCGCAGGGGCTGGCGCTGACCGTCCGGCCCCGTTATCAGCAGGCCATCCGGCGAGCGTTCCACCGTGAAGTCGCTGGCCTCACCAGTGCCCGAGAAAAATCGATACTTCATGGCGCCGTTTCCTAGAAGGTCAGGCCCAGGCCTGCCGTGCTGATGGTTTGCGTACCCAGCTCCTGCCCTTCGGCGTTGTGGAAGGCGGAACCCGGGAAGGCGATCCCTCCCTCCACGGAGAGTCGCAGCTGCATGGGTGAGTCGAGCGCGACACGCAGCTCTACGCCGAGATCCAGCTCAGTGCCGATGGCGCGCCCGCGGGGCGAACCGCCATCGAAGTTCTCCCGGCGTCCGCGCGCCGCGAGCGCGGATGGGTCGACGACCTCGCCCGTGGCCGATGCGATCACCCCGCCGAGCTTCAAATCCAGGACTGGGAATGGCCTCAGCAATAAAACGGGATTCAGGTAGCTTGCGCCGGCCACGCCCCCAGCGGTGGCGAGTCGTTCGACGCGGGCGCTGCCGGCTTGGGCGTTTGCGCGCGCTAGCAGGGCCTGAGCGCGGGAGGTCTTGAAGCGCAAGGCCT
>JANNWK010000103.1:0-2206 GCA_031408355.1 Myxococcales bacterium | reverse complement strand
GACGAACCTTGCAATCGACGACGGCCTGCTCGAGGAGGCGCGGCGGATTGGTGGTCAGAGGACTAAACGCGCGACTGTAACCGAGGCGTTGAGTGAGTACATTCAACGACGCAAGCAGCAGCAGATCGTCGAGCTGTTTGGTAAAGTCGATATGGACCCGAAGTACGACTACAAGAAGCAGCGGCGGCGCAAGTGAATGTGCTGGTAGACACGTCGGTGTGGTCCTTGGCGTTGAGGCGACCAGCAGCGCACGGAGGTAGGGAAACGGCTGAGCTGGTTGAGCTGATCCGAGAAGGGCGAGTAGTGATGATCGGGGCGATCCGTCAAGAGATCCTGTCTGGGATCCGAGCGAGCGAGCAGTACAGGAAGCTACGAGATCGGCTGCGGGCCTTTAGCGCTGAGTCTCTTGACGAGGCCGACTACGAGGAGGCGGCGAGCTGTTTCAACCGGTGTCGAGCAAAGGGACTGCAGGGGTCAAACACGGACTTCTTGATCTGCGCGGTCAGCATGCGACGCAAGTTTGCGATCCTGACCACCGACAACGACTTTGCTGGATTCGCGCGGATTCTCGGATTCGAGCTGCACGCGCCGCGGTGACCCAGCGGTCCGCCCAACGTACCAGGCTTCAGCGGCGAGGCCGAGCGTCAGCGAGGTTTCGACCGCTGCAAGCCGTAGTTGGGCGGCGTCGTGGCAGGTTGTCACGGCTCTCTGGCGTGCCTGCTGTGATTCGGTCCGGATCAGGGCGCGAGTTGGGCGGCGCTCGCTATGCGGCGCCGGATCGTCGTGCGGCTGGTGCACCGCGCAGGAGGCCAGCGGAGCTTAGATCCTCGTCGATGTCAGGCCAATGGATACCAAAACCGCCGCCGGCGAGCTGCCAGTTATCGCGCTGAGCCGGGGTCGCATCGACCAAGCGGGGAAACCAGACGAGCGGAACGGAGATGGTCCGTCCGTCGGCGAGGTCGACGGTCAGCAAGTCGTCGTCGACGCGGACATCGACGATACGCTCACCCGTTCGCGGTTCGGAAGTAGTCATGCCAGGCCTTCAGCAATGCAGGTTCGTCTGAGAGTAGCACGCGGCGGATGCGGCCGAGCTCAAGAGCAGAGAAGTCAAGGTTTGAGGATAGTTCGAGCGGATCCAGCCAGAATTTGGCCGTGCTCGAGTCGCGATCCACGTGCACATGAGGCGGCTCGTTCGGTTCGTGACTGTAGAAGTAGATGCGGTAGGGACCGCTCCTCAAGACGGTGGGCATCAGCTCTTCGCCCGCCTAGCGTACCAGGCTTCAGCGGCGAAGCCGAGCGTCAGCGAGCGTCGGCGAGGTTTCGACGTTTCGACCACCGCATGCCGTAGTTGGGCAGCGTCGCGGCGTCGTGGCAGGTTGTAACGGTGCGATGGCGTGCCTGCCGTGACTCGGTCCGCCTCAGGGTGCGAGTTAGGCGGCGCTCGCCATCGGGGGCGCGAGGCTGTGCTCGCATGTTCGTGGCGCTTCAGGCGGTGAGTCAGCCGCACTTCGACGAGACCGTTTACGACTGGGTTTGGTCCGTATCCTCAGTGAGAACAGGCACGCTGTGGTGAAGGTGGGGCAGCAAGCAGGCACGGTGCGCTCTCAAAACTTGCGACGACCCGTCGAGGTCAGCGATCTGAATTTCGACCGACCGTCCGCGTCCACCGGAGAGCTCGATTCCGCAAAGGCAGCACATCCACGTGTCTGGAGCGGGGCCGGGTTGGGCGTGAATAGTTCGCCATACGTCGTCGATCTTGAGCTTGCCCGGGAACGTTTCATCTACTCGATACTGAAGATCGGGCTCCTCTCGCTTCTCGAGAAATCCAAGATTCACAAGTCGATCGAGCAGGATGACCAGTTCGTCTCCGAGGGGATTGTTAGTCCAGTAGACCCACTTGGCGTCGTTGATGGTCGAGCGGAGTGGCATGACGCCAAGCGACTTCGCAAGTTCGTGCGCGGCGAAGTCGATGTCGGTCCAGTCGCGAAGCGCTGCTAGATTCATCTGTCGCCCGCCTAACGTACCGCCGTTAAGCAGCGGCCGCATCAGGAAACCGAGAGCTGTCCGGTAGCGACGAGCGAGCCCGTGGTACTTCACCACGGGCGAGAGGGAGGCGGTGCAGGTCACAACGAGGCGCGGCCGTCTGCTTCAACGGCTTGTTAGCCAGCCCACTCGCAGGGACGACGACGACGTGCCACTCCTTCTG
>JANNWK010000102.1:0-4338 GCA_031408355.1 Myxococcales bacterium | reverse complement strand
CGCGGGCACCTGCACCGTCAGCGACACCAGCGCTTGCGAGCGGGGCTACCGCTGCGAAGCCGGGGCGTGTCACACCGACTGCGCGACCAACCAGGATTGCCACAACGCCGGCGGTTTCGTGTGCCTGGCGGGCGAGTGCAAGGTCGAGCTGGGTGGACGCTGCCAAGCCGGCTCGGATTGCCAGCGCGGTTTCTGTACCGATGGTGTGTGCTGCGAGACCGCCTGCGACGGGCAGTGCGAGGCCTGCGCCGAGCCTGCTCGGCTGGGCGAGTGCGTCGTGGTCATGGGGGCACCTCGTGCCGACAGGCCGGCGTGCAGCGGGGTCGGCGATCCCGAGTGTTCGGCGCGCTGCGATGGTGAACACCCGAACAAGTGTCAGTTCGTCGCCGCCACGGTGCTTTGCGGATCAGTGTGTAGCGAGGATACCGAGCGGCTGAGCGCCTGTGACGGTCAGGGTCGTTGCAAGGCCGGCAATTCGCAGGCCT
The DNA here is from genome assembly GCA_031408355.1 of Myxococcales bacterium. GTDB lineage: Bacteria > Myxococcota_A > Polyangia > Polyangiales > Polyangiaceae > PMG-095. Next base: position 3,853 of record JANNWK010000102.1, on the reverse strand, counting down.
GCTTGCCCTACGTTTGTGGCCGGCGCGCCTGCCTTGCCGACTGCACCTCCGACGCCGAGTGCGTGTCCGGCTACGCCTGCGAGTCTGGGGATTGCATGCCGGCCCAAGGCGGAGCGAGCTGCTCCTCGACGCTGGATGCGAGCACCTCCCGGACCGGTGAGACGACGAGCTGCGCGCCCTTTCTGTGCAATGCCATGACGGGCGATTGCCAACTCGTTTGCCAATCGAACCAGCAGTGCGCTGCTGACGCCGCTTGCAACCTGGTTTCCAAAGTTTGCGAAGCCGGCGAACGGGCGGCCAGCGCTGACTCGGGCTGCGCCTGCCGAGCGACGGGTAGCGCGCCCTCCCGGCGCCTGCCGTTTGAGCTGCTCGCCTTGCTTGGTCTGCGTTTTCGCCGGCGCTTCGGTGCTTTTCGCCCTGTTTGGAGCTCCCCCTCATGACCTTTCGCAGAGCCGCACTCGTCGTTGCGCTTGCCACTTCTTCGCTCAACGGCTGCAGCGATCAGGGCGCCGGCCTCGCCGACCAAGAAGAGCGCGACATCGCACGTCCGTCGCTCGTTGCGGCCAGCCCGATGCGCCTCGGGAAAGCTCGAGAGCGAACCGAGCAGATCGCCGCTCGCCAGGCCCAAGCTGCGGGCGACGAGCAGTATTGGATCAGCGCCGCTGGCCCCTTGGTCTCGGCCCCACTGCGGGCTCACAACCAAGGCTTGGGCGCGCAGCTCACGTTCGCTGAGCACGGTGCGGAGATTTCGCCGACGCAGGGCAAATGGCGACTCGCGATGCGTGCCACCGGTTTTGTCTGCGGGTCGCAAACGCTCGACCTCTCGCCTAGCTTGGCCGTACTGGGCGAAGCGCCCAATCGGGTGGAATACCGGGGGTTCGCTGGGGCGGCGCCCTTCAGTGAGTGGTACGTCAATGGTCCGCTCGGGCTCGAGCAGGGGTTTACCCTTCAAGAACCGCCCTGCGCGACCGGCATCACGAAACTTGGCATCGAGATCGCGCTCCAGGGCCTTTCGGCCCGGCTGGATGACGTGAGTGCCACGCCCCGCAAGTCGAGGCCGGGCGTGAGCCTGCTCGACCCGCAGGGTCTGGTCGTGGCGCACTATTCGGATTGGTTTGCTGCGGACGCGATCGGCCGAAGCCTGCCGATCGCGGTGCACGTCACCGACCAGGGAGTTAGGCTAGAGGTCGACCTCAGCGGGGCGCGCTTTCCTGTCGTCGTGGATCCACTGATCTGGACAGAGCAAGGGTGGCTTTACGCCTACGATTGGGCTGAGGGCGACAATTTGGGTTACGCGGTGGCGCTGTCCGGCGACGCGGCCTTGCTGGGCTCGCCGAACGAGGGCTCGGTGGGGTTTAACGGCGGCGCCGCCTACATTTTCACTCGTTCGAGCACAGGTTGGAGTGACCAGCAGAAGCTCACCGCGAGCGATGGTTTCGCGGCTGATCAGTTCGGTTCCGCCGTGGATATCTCAGGCGACACCGCGATCGTTGGCGCCTGGTGGAAGGCCAATCGGATCGGCGCCGCCTACGTCTTCTCGCGCTCCGGCAAGCTTTGGTCCCAGCAGCAAAAGCTGACGGCATCGGGCGGACTCGGCGACGATATCTTCGGCGAAGCGGTGGCGGTAGACGGCGACACGGCCCTGGTCGGCGCGCCTGGTGACGACGCCTTCAGAGGCTCGGCCTTTGTCTTCGTGCGCTCGGGAGTGTCCTGGACCCTGCAATCCAAGCTGCTCGCCGGTGACCGAACGGTCGGCGACCAGTTCGGCTGGTCGGTCTCCCTCTCTGGCGACACGGCCTTGCTGGGAGCCTACGCGAGCAACGGGAACCAAGGTGCGGCCTACGTCTTTACGCGCTCCAACGGCGTCTGGACGCAGCAGCAAAAACTTGCCGCAAGCGACGCAGCTAGCGACGACTACTTCGGCCTGAAGGTGTCGCTGTCCGGAGAGTCGGCGCTGATCGGCGCCTGCTACACCAACGACAAGGGTCCTGACAGCGGCTCGGCCTACGTCTTCACCCGCTCCGGCGCGGTTTGGACGCAGCAACAAAAGCTAACGGCCAGCGACGGCTTGGCAGGTGACTTCCTGGGCTTCTCGCTGGAGATTGCTGATGATGTGGCCCTCCTGGGCGCGCCCCAGGACGATGTCGGCGCGGCCCTCAATGTTGGCTCCGCCTATGTCTTTCGGCGAGTCAATGGTGTGTGGGCGCAAGAGCAGCAGCTGTTTACCAAGTACGGCATCAACGATGACCTGTTCGGTCATGGCGTTTCGCTATCGGGCGAGACGGCCCTGATCGGTGTCCCGAATGAATCGTCGGCAGCGGGTGCGGCCTACCCGTTCCAGCTCGGCACAGGCAACGGAGAGGCGTGCGTGCTCAACGGCGACTGCGCGTCTCTGAACTGCGTGGAGGGGGTCTGCTGCGATGGGACGTGTTCGGAGGTTTGTCGGAGCTGTCTGGCCGCGCGCAAGACCGCCGGACCCAACGGCGAGTGCGGCGATGTCGCGCCCGGCACGGATCCGCGCGACAGCTGCGCCGATGACGGTGCCAGCAGCTGCCTTCAAAACGGCCTGTGCGGCGAGTCCGCCAAATGCGCAAACTATGCCGTGGGTGATGAGTGCAGCGACGCCGCGTGTCCGACCCCGACCAGCCAGGATCCGCCTGACTCGTGCAGCGTCCTCGGCGTTTGCAGCGTCACGGCGGGCTCTGCCTGTTTGAAGGGCTACGGCTGCGTCGCGGGAGCTTGCCAGACCTCGTGCGCTACGGATCAGGACTGCGACCTGGCTGGGGGCCACGTCTGCCTCGAACAGGCATGCCGGCTCCCGGCAGGGACCACCTGCATTGACCCGGCCGACTGCGCTACTGGGTTTTGCGCGGATGGCGTGTGCTGCGTCGCGGCCTGCGAGGGCCAGTGCGAGTCCTGCAGTGAGCCAAAACACGTGGGTGAATGCCTGGTCGTCGAGGGCGAGCCACGTGGCGACAGGAAGGCCTGCACGGACCTTGGTGAGGCCGCGTGCGCTGCCAGTTGCGATGGAGAGCACGCAGACGAATGCCAGTTCGTGCCGGCCACTGTGGGCTGCGGAGCCTCCTGTGAGAAGGACCAGGTGGTGCTTAGTACCTGCGACGGCCAGGGGCGCTGCGAGGCTCGCTCCCCCAAGAAGTGCGCTCCTTATGTGTGCGGCGAAGATACGTGCCTCAGCGACTGCGTCACCGGTCGTGACTGCGCCAGTGGCTACCAGTGCGCGGCTGGGCAGTGCGTGCCGGCCGAGACCGCCTCGACCTGCTCTCCGGAGCTGGACCTGTACGTGCCCAACACCGGTGCTCCGATCGCCTGCGCTCCGTTCCTGTGTGATCCCACGACGGGCGCCTGTCGTGTCACCTGTGACGCCTCCGACCAGTGCGCGGCGGACACCGTCTGCAACCCGACGACTCGAGCCTGCGAGCAGCCCGAAGCGACACCTTCCCAAGTATCGGGCTGTGGCTGCCGCAGCGTGGGAGGAACGGACAGCGGCGCCCTGCCTGTTTCGATCTTGCTCGGCCTGGGCGCGTGGTTGCTGCAGGCGCGCCGTCGACGCCGAGGGTCGTTCTGGCCGGCATAGTTCTCGAAGAAGCGCGCTGGGGTCGCCGCTGGCTCTGCCCCTTGCAAGGTATACCTGAATGAGGTATACCTAGTCGTGGTCATCCAGACCTTCACTCGGAAGGAGGTAGAGGCCTTCTTTCTGACGGGCCGTGCGCCTAGACGGGAAGGGTGGGCCTCCGCCGCGAGTGTCGCCAAAAGAAAGCTCGACTTGCTCGACTACGCTTCAGCTCTGCACGACCTGGCGTCGCCACCCGGCAATCGCCTGGAAGCCCTGCGT
>JANNWK010000101.1:0-1906 GCA_031408355.1 Myxococcales bacterium | reverse complement strand
GTCCTGAGGGGCGCTGCATGGACAGCTGGGCAGTCGGCCCGCCTTGAGGCACTATGCCGCGCGTGACCGCTGAGCTTTGTCCACGGGCCGCCGCTCTTTCAGGGCTTGCAGGGCTTTCCTGCGCGCTCGGGCTGCTCTCGGGCTGCGGCGGCAGAACCCACGCGGACGAGAAGCAGGCGCCGGAGCCCCCGCTAGCCAAGGCCGATCCCGGTCCGAAGCAGAATACGCCGACGAAGACGCCTCCCGCCGTCACGGCTCCGCCGCCCGTGCCGGTGCCCATCGAGCCAGAGCCGCCAGAGATCGAGCCAGAGCCGCCCACCATGCCCCCGCCGCTTTGCGCGGGAGATTCGCCGTTCGGCGCGCCCGCGCTGGTGCCAGGGATCCATCCGTCGTGGAACATTGACGGTGCCTGGCTTTCCGAGGACGGCTTGGAGCTCCTGGTCGGTGCACAGTTGTCCACTGCCGCAGGGGGCGATTTCGAGCTCCGGGCTACGTGGCGAAATTCGAGGGAGCTTCCTTTCGAAAAGCTCGAGCTCATTATGGCGCTCAGTACCCCGGCGCTCGAGCGCAAGCCAGTGCTCACCCCAGACGGATTAACGGTGTTTTTCGAATCGGATCGATCGGGGGACACCTCCGATATCTACGTCGCCGAACGGGCGAGCCTTGATGACCAGTTCGGCGAGGCGCGCGTCGTCGTGGAGCTCAGCACGCCACGCAACGACGCGCCGGGCGCCATGTCCGCAGGCAATACGCTGTACTTCACTGCGGTTCGCATCGGCGGCGAGGGCAACGAAAACCTGTTCCGGGCCGCCCGCAAGCCGGACGGCAGCTTCAGCGAACGCTTCTTGATCTCCTCGGTCGACTCCGATGGCTCCAACGTGGCTCCCGCCGTCAGCTCCGACGAACGCACGCTCTTCTTCTCGAGCAATCGCGACAATCCCAAGGAGCTCAACCACGATATTTACCGCGCACATCGCCCGGAGAAGGACCAACTATTCGCCCTACCGGAGCCCGTCCCTGAGCTCAACTCAAGCGGTTCAGACATCGTAGCGTGGGTATCACTCGATGAGTGCACGCTGCTCTTCACCCGTGAACTCGTCCCGGGCTCGGGTCACTTCCAGCTCTTCATGGCTCAGCGCTAGGGCGTTTGCGGTCCGTCCACAGCGAGGATCGGCCGCCCCCCGGCGGCCAATCCCAGCCGGGCAGCCACTCGCATTCCCGCGCTCCCCCTGCAATTCCTGCCAAAACCCGGTTTGGTAGAACCGGCACAACCTTCGCTATCAACCACGCGAAGCCCATGCACGCTATAGTTGCAGCCATGCTCCCGCACGCGACCGTTTCGATTCGGTACCCGGTGCGTCCGAGCCCTGAGGCGTGGGTTCTTCCGGAGGGGACCGTGCCCGAGGCACCGATTCACGACGAAGTCGCTGAGGCGCTCAAGCTTGTGCTGCGCGCCTGGGCCAGCAGGAGTACCAACCCGATACGCATTTGCCGCAACCTCGCGATCCGCTGGCTGGAGCAGTATCCGACGACCGGCATCGATCCGGACGTGTGCGTGCTCGCGCCACCCCCCGTTGACCTCGACGAACACGGTTCTCTCTGCCTCTGGAAGCAAGGCCACAGCGCGCCCACCCTCTGCTTCGAGATTGTCAGCGCCAATCATCCCCACAAGGACTATTTGGCCTTGCAGGATCGCTATGCGGCCATGGGCACGTACGAGCTCGTCGTGTTCGATCCGCTGCTAGCCGGACCCAAGTCGCTCGGCGGACCCGTCGCGCTTCAGCTCTGGCGGCGCAACGTGAGCGGCGCCTTCGAGCGCGTTCATTTCGGCGACGCACCGGTGTACAGCGAGGTGCTCGATGCCGCGGTCATCCGCGATGGCAAGCGCACGCCCTTCCGCGATGAC
>JANNWK010000100.1:0-5931 GCA_031408355.1 Myxococcales bacterium | reverse complement strand
GCAGCGGTGGAGAGGTCTGGCGTTCCAAAAGCGATGGGAGCGGCTTGGTCCTGCTCAGTTGCCAGGCCGAGGCCTACCCGCGCGGCATCGCGATCTCAGGCAGCCGCGTGTATTGGGGAAATTTTTTGGGAGCTACCGTGGTCCGGGCGCCGAAGTAGCGCGCGCTCACTTCGTGGAGCGAGCCTTCAGCGTTTGAAAATGCCGGCGCACGACGCCAGCGGCCGCTGCCGCCTGCGTGACGTTGCCGCCGCTGCGCTCAAGCTGCCGACGGATGTAACGCCGCTCGAACTCGTCGAGGACGCGTTGCCTCGCCTCGGCCAGCGGCAGATCCAGCATCTTCTCAACCAGATCGCCGGTATCGCGCTGGGCTGCGCGCAGGTCGGCCTTGCCTGTGCCGTTCGCTCCGGCCACAAGCTCGCCGAGCGCCAGGAAGCGAGCGACGGCGTTGCGCAGCTCACGAATATTGCCCGGCCACGGCGCGTCCTCCCAGTCCAGCAAGAGCGTGCTCGGCAGACACGCCGGGTCCTGACCCATCTGTCGACACAGGTGCGACGCCAAGAGACCGACGTCCCCCTTGCGGGCGCGAAGCGGCGGCAGTTCGATGCGAGCCACTGCCAAGCGGTGAAACAGGTCGTCACGAAAGCGCCCGGCTTGCACCTCGCGATCGAGGTCGCGACGCGTGGCGGCGATGATGCGCACATCCACCCGCACCGGGCCCCGCGAGCCGAGCGGTCGCACCTCGCGGCGCTCGATGGCGCGCAGCAATTTTGGCTGCATGGCCAGGTCGAGGTCGCCAATCTCGTCGATAAACAGCGTGCCGCCGTCGGCCTGCTGGAACACGCCCTCGTGCGGAGCGACGGCGCCCGTGAAGGCCCCGCGCGCGTGACCGAACAGCTCCGCCTCGAGCAGCTGGGATGGGACCGTCGTGCAGTCGAGGACGACAAAGGGCTGCTCAGCCCGCGGTCCCTACTGGTGCAGCGACTCCGCCAGCACCTCCTTGCCCGTGCCCGTCTCGCCCTCGATAACGACCGGCACGTCTGAAGCAGCGAGACGATCGCAAAGCGGATACAAGCGGCGCATCTCGGTGCTGGCGCCCACCATGCTGCCAAAACTGAGCTGGTCGGCCAGCTCGTAGTTGACCGGAGCGTCTCCCAGCTCGAGTCTCAATCTCGTGCCACCGAGCTCGATCACTTCCCCACCCACGAGCAAAGCTTCGACGACGCGCACTCCGTTCACACGAGTACCGTTGGTCGAGCCGAGATCGCGCAACCTCACATTGCTGCCCTGAATATCCAGGGCCAGGTGGCGTCGGGATACCGCCGGGTCTTCCAGGCGGAGGTCGCACGATTCGCTCTGCCCGACGAGCACGCGGCACGATTGCGAACCATCCAGCGCAAACGGGCGCGCCCCGGCGCGACCACCCACCACCGTGAGCGTGAACGTGGCCTCCGGAACGGCCGAAGGATCGAAGCGAATACGCTGCAGCTCGGTGTAGAGATCCGTCGGCTCGTCACCCATCGGGTCGCAACATACCAGATCCACCCAGGTGGCCTGCCGCCGGAGGGGTGCGAGGTCCGGCAGCGCACCCTGGAGGTCGGGCAGCGCACCGGCAGCGCCCTCCGATTTCGAAGTGCCAAAACTCAGCGATTTCCAGGGTAGCCCGAGTGCAAGCGGCTGGCACGCTCACTGCAGCGCAACGAGACCATGCCCCCAGCAGTCCTCAGCTCCCGTCTTGCCAGCGTGCTGCTCTGTGGCCTAGCGGCCTGCACTGCCGACCTCTCGGGGGAGTCAGGAAGCGGAGCCAGCAGCGCCGCCGCCGGGAGCATGGGCCTGAACGGCGGTCCCGACGGCGCCGCAGGGCCCAGCAACACCGCCGGCGGCTGCGATATCGACGCGGTGTTCGCCAAGGCTGAGTACGGCTGCACCACCGCCAATTGCCACGGGACGCAGTTCCAGGGCGCGCTTGATCTCGCCTCCCCCAACCTTGCCCAGCGACTGGTTGGCGTACCATCGACCACGGTGGCCTGTGGCGGACAGCTGCTGATCGACCCCAAGGCGCCGGATGAGTCGATGCTGCTGCGTTCGATCGACGCGGCTCGGTTCGCGGCCAGTCCTGAGCGTTGTGGCGTACTCATGCCGCTCGGCAGCACCGAAGGCATGGCCGCGTCGGACATCAACTGCGTCGAGAACTGGGTACGCAGCGTCGCGTCGACGACCACTCTTGAGCCCGAAGTCCCACTGCTGCCCTTCGAGCCCCTGGGACCCGAGAGTTACATGTCCAAAGTCAAGACACTGCTAACCGGCGGTGCCGTCACAGCAGCGGAGCTTGAGCAGGTCCGTGCCGAGCCCGCGGCGTTCGACGCCGTGGTTGCTGGCTGGCTGACGCAACCCGGATTTCAGCAGAAGCTGAAGGACTTTCTGGCTGTCGCGCTGCAGCAGCGCTTGATTGGCTCGCTCGACTTCCAGCTCGATACCTTGCAGGGCCAGTTTAGGAATCAACTGCGAGCGAATGCCGAGGAATCGTTCGTGCGCACGGCCTGGGACCTTGTCGAACGGCACAGGCCCTACACCGAAGTGCTCACGACCAAGCGCTTCGCCGTCACGACCGGACTGCTCGTCGCCCTGGCGTATACCGACAACACGGACGCTGCTCTGCGCGCCGAGTCCCACATGATTTATCGCGACCCGCCAGCGGGCGCGCCCGCCGCCCCCTGGTCGCTCGCCTACTCGCTTTCCAACAAGCGCTGGATATTTCCGGCCCTGCCCGCGGGTTGCGACGCGCTAACCACGAACGGCGTCAACGTATTCGATGCGTTGTCTGGCTTCGTGCGCTGCCCTCAGCCGCTGGGCAACACCAGCCTGACGATGGACACCCCGCTTACGGCCGCTGACTTTGCGGACTGGCGCTTCGTCGAGATCGCCCCCGCCAGCGTCGCCAGTCCGGCCGTGAAGTTCTACGATCTTGCCGCGCTGCGCAGCGGCACGACGGTTCGTCTCAAACAACCGCGGGTCGGCTTCTTCACTACCCCCGCCTTCCTGGGCAACTGGGACACCAACGACGGCAACCAGTTTCGCGTCACCACCAGCCAAACCCTGCTGGCGGCGCTAGGCGAGGCGTTCTCGCCCGTCGATGGGACCAAGCCAGTTCGCCTCGACGGGCTCGACGCCGAGCACTCACCAGGGAACTCGACCTGCTACGGCTGTCACCAGTTCCTCGATCCAATGCGCGGCTACTTCTCGCGCGCGTTCTCGATCGACTACCAGGCCCCGGTCAAGCCGACCACGACCATCCCTTCCTTCTCCTTTCAAGGCGTGACCCACGACGACGGCGACCTCGACGACCTTGCGCTCACGCTCGCAGAGCACCCGCTCTTCGCCAGCGCCTGGACGCAGAAGCTCTGTTACTGGGCCAACTCGCAAGGCTGCGACCCGACCGACCCGGAGTTTCAGCGACTGGCGAAGGTGTTCGCCGACAGCGGCTTTGACCTGATCCGGCTCGTGCAGGAGCTCGTCACCTCACCTCTGGTGACCGGTGCTGAGGCCAGCGCAACCTACAGGAAGCAGGACTACCTGATCAGCATCACGCGCCGCGGCCACCTTTGTCAGATGATCGACGCTCGACTCGGCACGGTCGATACTTGCAAGAACGTCGGGGCGGTGGTCGGGCTCATCCCGCAGGATGAGTTCAGCCGGGGCACGCCCGTCCCCGTGCAACCGGCGCTTTCTAGCCTGTTCCACTTTGCGGCGACGGAATCCCTGTGCGCCGGCGTCTCGAGAAAATTGGTGGGTACCGGGCTGCGTTTCGAAGCTTCCAAGAGCGCTCAGGCGATTGAGGAGCTCACCGGGCAGCTCATGGGCTTGAGCCCAGCTCACCCTCGCGCGGCAGACACCCACGCGCGCCTCACCAAGTTCTACGACGCGGCTAGAACGGCGGGGGCCAGCACGACCATCGCACTGCGCGACACGGTCACGCTCGCCTGTCTGTCACCCGACGTGATGGCCCTCGGACTGTAAGGAGTCACCCAGCATGAACCAGCTAAGACGCAGATTGCTCACGACGGCCCTGTTTGGCTCCGGGTTCGTCGGCCTGAAGTCGCTCGCGACGGGGCTTCCCATCTCCTGGTTTCGCGGTGGCGTGGCGCACGCGGCCGAGACGCCGCCGCCCAATTTTCTGATCCTCTCGACGCTGAGCAGCAGCGACCCTGTCAACGCGAACGCGCCGGGGTCGTTCGTGCCGGGCACCGAGCACAGCCCCGTTCCCGACCTGCTGCCGGTGGACGTGACGCTCGGCGCCGCGGTGGCCAAAGGCGCCAAGCGCTGGAGCCTGATGCCGCAGGATCTGCGGGCGCGGACCAGCTTCATTCATCACCGAACCTACTCGAACGCGCACCCGGAGCACGGCAGGGTGCAGGGCCTCTTGGGCTCGGCCAAGGGACCTTCGGGCAACGGCCAAGAGATGGTGTCGTCGCTCTTTGCCCAAGAGAACGCGGCTGCCCTCGGTACGATCCAACTGGAGCCGGTCCCGCTTGGGCAGGAGCTGGTCACCTTTCAGAATCGACCGCTCACCAATCTCCGCCCCAACGACCTCAAGTCGCTGTTCGCCGAACCGGAGGCCCTGGCCGCCACGCTCCAGCAGCTGCGCGACGCGGAGCTCGGGTCCATGTACGCCGACCTCAAGCTCAACGGCAACCGCTACCAGCGGGCGCTTCTCGACCGCTACGCCCTGTCCAAGGAGCAGGCGCGCCAGTTGGGGGATGGGTTGAGCGGGCTGCTCGCTCGCCTGCCGATCGACCCCGCGGCCACCAACTCCCCGAGTGACCAAATCGTGGCCGCCGTCGCGCTCATCACCCTGAAGGTGGCGCCGGTCGTCACGATTCACCTGCCTTTCGGCGGCGACAACCACAACGACTCCGACCTGGCCGACGAGGCCGAACAAACTCTATCAAGCATTGGCAGCCTGGAGTTCCTGTGGAGCGAGCTCAAGGCGGCCGGCCTGCAGGATCAAGTGACGTTCGCGTCGTTCAACACGTTCGGGCGCACCCTAAAACGCAACACCCGCGGCGGCCGCGACCACAACGGCAACCACCACGCCATGCTGCTGTTCGGCCCCAAGATCCGCGGCAGCGTCATCGGCGGCATCGCTGCCGAGGGCAAGGATTTCGCGGCGACGGCCTTCGACTCCGCTACCGGGCAATCTACCCCGGACGGCGACGTGCCCCCCGCTGAATCCCTGGAGTCCGCGGCCAAGACACTCGGCACGGCGCTCGGCGTGGCGCCCGAGATCCTGGAAAAGCGCATCAGCGGCGGCAAGGTCATCACCGCGGCACTCAGCACCTAGCCCGGGGTCTGCCGCAATTTCTTCAGCGCGCCGAAGCCGCCCAGCATGGGCAGGAGCAGGAAGAGTCGCACCACGATACCGGTGCTGCCGCCGTGCAGAGCGATCACCACGCTGTCGAGTACGAACAGCGCGACGGCCAGGGACAGCGCCACGTAGGAACGCTTGCGCATCAGCCACAGCGCAAGCCCCAGGTACACAAACCCCTGGATGACCATGCCCGGCGCCGCGCCGATCGACTGGAGCCACTGACTCCTCGTCCCGGCGACCAGGCCTCCGAGCAGGATGTTCACGGCAGCGACGAAGAAGACGACGCCGTACGCCACCTGCAAGCGCTGTTCAGGGTCGGCAGCCGAACCTGGCAGCGGCACTCCGTTGCGCAACACCTCGAGGCCGCTCACGCCTATCCCCCGGCTCAGCTTCACGCTCAAGCTGCTGCCGTCGGCGAGGCTAAAGCTTGCGCCGGCGAGCAGCGCCTTCTTGTCAGCAAAGGAGCCGAGTCGCTGCCCGTCGAAGAGCACCTCAACGTCCTTCCAAAGACCCTTCCAGCGCACCTCGACGCGCTCCGGCGTGTCCTTTTGCAAGGCGAGTCGGAG
>JANNWK010000099.1:0-5725 GCA_031408355.1 Myxococcales bacterium | reverse complement strand
GACGCGCGACGAGAGGAGAGCGGGGAGTGGCCAGCGACATGACGGCACTTTGCCGACCTTTCGAGGGTCGGGCAATGGGGTATTATCCCCGGTCGCGAACCTGGGCTACGGAGCCCACTCCTGGCCGATGTGCTCCCCTCTCAGTTGTCATGGCTCCTAAGCGATACATGATTGTCGGCGATGGGGCGGCCGGGCTTACGGCGGCCGAGGAGCTCCGTCGCAGAGACGCCGCCGCCACCATCGGTCTGTTCTGCGACGACCCCAACCCGGGCTACTTCCGCGCAGCCCTCACGAACTTCCTGCTGGGCGAGCTGCGGGAAGATCAGCTGTGGGCCGTGGCTCCGGATTTCTACCAGTCGCGCCGGATCGAGCGAGTCTTCGCGCGCGTCCTGGGTGTCGAGCCCGCCGGCAAGCAGGTCTGGTGTAGCGGGAACCCCAGACCCGTCGGCTACGACGCACTGCTGATCGCCTCGGGCGCGCGCGCCCGCCCGCCAACCTTTCCCGGCAGTCACCTGCCAGGGATCATGACGCTGCGAACCGTTCAGGATGCGCGACGGGTGCTTGAGCTGTTGGGCGGCCCGGTGAAACGCGCGGTCGTCCTCGGGGGTGGGGCGCTCGGCTTGGAGTGGGCGCACGCGCTCTCGGAGCGCGGTGTGCATGTCACGCTGCTCGAACGGGCCGCTCGGTTCCTGCCGAGCGCCCTGGACGCCGTGGCCTCCGATCTACTGGCAACGCGCTTGCGCCAGGCGGGCGTTGAGGTGGTGCTGGGCGAGGAGATCGCGCTCGCGGAGACCGCCTCGAACGGCGCGGTCGGCGCCGTCGTAACCCAGACCGGGCGCCGCATCCCGTGCCAGCTCGTGGCGGCAGCCCTTGGGATTGTGCCGAACGCGGAGCTGGTAGCCCAGAGCGGCCTCGAGTGCGTGATCGGTGGCGCCATTCGGGTGAACCGCCAGCTTGCCACCTCCGCGCTCGGGATCTGGGCTGCCGGGGACGTGGCCAACGTGGAAGGCGAGCAGCTCGGCCTGTGGGAGCCCGCTCGTCACCAAGGGCGAGTCGCCGCCGTCAACATGAGCGGCGGTCAAGTGGACTACACACCGGGCGTGCACTACTTCGCCACACGCCTGTTCGATCTGGATTTTGCCAAGGTGGGCGATATCACGGAGGCCCCCGGGACCTCGAGCCTCATCGACTTCCCGCGCGGCACCGGCCACATCGCCTACCGCAAGCTGCTCATCCAGGGCGGGCGCTTGCGCGGCGCGCTCTTGCTGGGCGAACGACAAGCCAAGGTGCGTGCGATCGGACGGGGACTCAAGCGACTCATCGACGGCCAAGTGGACGTCAGCAGCGTCGGTGAGCGACTCTTGGATCCCAGCTTCGACGTGGCCGGCTTCCTGCAAACCCGCAAGCTGCTGGAACGACCGGAAACCCAGCGCGAAGCCACCCGCGCCATCCCCGCCGCCAAGCTCCGCGGCACCCAGGCCCTGCAGCTCGCCGTCCCGCGCTCGGCGCCAGCGCCCACCGGCACGGCGCTCCTGCCAAGCCAGCCGCCGCGCCCCACCAAGCTGCTGTCCATTGGCCTGCCCGCGCAGGGCCCGGCCCAGGCCAAGCAGACAGTCCAGCTGAACGCGCGACTCGAAACGGCCGGCCAGAGCATCGCTCTCGCAGGCGGGCTCTCGAGCATCGGCGCTGCGGTTGACGCGGCCGTAAGGCTTACGGAGCCCGGCGTGGGCCTAGTGCATGCCCAAATTGCTCAGCAGGGCGACGCGATGTTCCTGCGCGACTCCGGGACCCGCACGGGCACCTGGGTCAACGGTGTGCTGCTCTCTGAAGCCCACCGCCTGCGCGACGGTGACCAGATCAAGGTCGGGCAGAGCGAACTGACATTTCGCGCTAGCAGTCTGGGCAGCGTGCCTGCCCTGCCCCGGCCGCTCATTTCGCCGCCGCGGCTTGAGCTCCGCACAGGCCCGGGCCTCGGGCTCTCCTTCGTGTTGCCGGCGGGCAGCCGCACCCTGGGTAGCGGTCCCGAGGCAGACTTTCAGGTGTTTGATCCGAGCATCGCGCCGCTGCACCTGCGGCTACGCGGCGAGCAGGACCTGCACTATCTCTCGGATCTCGGCGGGCCGAGCGGCACCTACCTGCGAGGCGCATGGCTACCCCCCGGACAGGAGGTGGTGCTGGCTGAGGGCGAGTTCATTCAGCTAGGCGCCGTGGTGCTCGTCTTCACGCGCCAGGCCACGCTCGATCGACTGGCCCAGCTCAGGCCAAGCGCGCGACTCAGCGTGACGTCCGGGCCACACGCGGGGAGGTCTATCTCGTTTGAAGAGCGAGCCCTGGTCGGCAGCGACGCGCAGGCCACGCTTGGCTTGCCCGGAGCGCTCGCCTACGAACTCGAGGTGGTCCGCCACGCTGGCGGCTACTTCGTGCGCGATCTTTCGGGCGGTCGCACCTTCCGGAGCGGAGTCCCCCTCGGGCCTGAGTACGCGCCGCTCAACCACGGGGAACTGCTGCTGGCCTCCGGCGGCGCCCTCCTGCACTTCGAGACAACATGAGCCAGGCCGACGAAGAGCTGAGGCGGAGCGTCGAAAGCGAAGTGCTGGCCTGCATCGGCTGCAACGACTGCCTGCTGGCTTGCCCGATCGCCGAGTCGCGTGGAGTCAGCATTGCTGAGCTGAACGCTGCCGTTCATCTGCCGATGCTCAGCGAAGGCAACCTGGTGGCGTTCGTGACCGCGTGCACCCAATGCCGCCAGTGTGTCCCGGTCTGCCCCGCCGATCTGAATCGCGCCGACATGGTGCTGCTCAACAAGCTCAAGGTTGAGGACAACGTCGCCGACCACGAGCTGATGTTGCAAGCCCGCACGGTGGCCTTCCCCTCCGGCATGACGCTCGACGGACTGGCGCAGAAGCTGGCGCAGCTGCAGCTGTTCTACGGCGCCAGCCCCACGGCCATTCGCCGCTTCGTGCTGAAGTCCACGCTGCGCATGCTCGTCCCCGGCGAAGAGCTCTGCAAGGAAGGCGAGTTTCACGCGCGGCTCTGCGTCGTGCTCTCCGGCACGCTGGAGCAGCAGAGCCTGGGTCACGACGGCCGAGCCATCCATGTGCTGAAGCTTGCGCAAGGCAGCTTCTTCGGTGAAATGGGGGTACTCAGCGACTCCGCGGAGCCCTTCGCGGTCATGGCGGAAGAGCTCTCGATCGTGCTCGAAGCTCCCAAGCTTGCGGTGCTGCACCTGATGGAGCAAGCCCCCGAGGTGCGGGCGTCGCTCGACGCGCTGTACGAGAAAAGGGCGCTCTGGAGCTACTCGCGAAATCCTGGGGGGCTGGGCGCCCTGCCCGAGGCCGCGGTGGCCGAGCTGCTCTGGTCGTCGCGCCTCGAGTTATTACCGACCGGCAGCGTGCTGTTCAGCGAGCACGACGCCCCGCGCGACTTGTTCCTGGTGCGCAGCGGTTTTCTGCGAGCCGTTCAGCGTGGCGAGCACGGCGAACGCGTGCTCACCTACTTTCGCGAAGGCAGTGTCTTCGGCATCCTGCCGCTCCTGTATCGCGAGGCGCGCATGGGCTACGGCGTACAGGCGGCGAGTCGAGCCGAGGTCATTCGCGTGCCGGGGGCGGCGCTCGCTGGCCTATTCGCGCGTTACCCAGAGGCCGAGGCGGCGCTGCGCCACGCTGGCTTCGAAGCAGAAGCCTTGGCGCGCGCCGGCGACGTTGGACACCGGCCGGCACCCGAGCCTGGCGCTCGGGCCTCGCTCGCCCCGAACGTGCTCGTTGAAGAGGGGCTGGCCATTGGTCGGGAAATCCTGGTCATTGACCAGGAAAAGTGCACCGCTTGCAGCAATTGCATCGACGCCTGCGAGAGGCGGCACGGCAACAGTCGACTGCAGCTGCGCGGCATTCAGGTGGAGAACTACATGTTCCCGACGGCTTGTCGCCATTGCGAGGACCCTGCCTGCCTGATGTGCAGCGTCAACGGGATCGTGCGCCTGCCTAGCGGCGAAATCCAAATTGTGCCGGAGAACTGCATCGGCTGCGGTTCGTGCGCGGAGCGCTGCCCCTACGGCAACATCAGCATGCACCCCGCCGAGAAGCCTGAACGCGGGCTGCTCGTCAACCTGCTCGACTTTCTGGCGCTGGGTGGAGCAAAAGAGCGCGCGCTTTCAGCCGTCGACCCTAGAGCCGCGCGCGTCGCCGTGAAATGCGACCTGTGCGCGGAGTACGCGGACTACGCGTGCGTTACGGCTTGCCCGGTGGCGGCCGCATTCCGGATCGATCCGGGCGAGGCCCTGGCACAGGCGCGGCCCGGGGCGGCGGGGAGAACCAGGGTTTGAGTCGGCCTCTGGCGAAACGCCGCAGCCTGCTGGAGCATCCCTGGCCGTGGCTCGTGTTGGCGCTGCTATGCGCCGTCATGACCACACTGCCCGTGCTGGCCATCGACGCCGGCTTGCTCGCCGAATACGAGTATTTCCCGGCCATTGTGCGGGGCTACACGCTGACCGGCCTGTTCTTTGGCACAAGCTGCGTCGGGCTGGGGTTGGTCGCCTTCCTGTACTCCTTGCGCAAGCGCTCGCTGCAGGAGCGCATGCCGGTTGGCACGATGGCGGGCTGGCTGTGGGGGCACGTCTACCTGGGTCTCCTTTGCGTCGTACTAGCCCTGGCGCACGCGGGCTACGGCAGCATCGGCTTCGAACCCTCACTCGGTAAGCTGCTGCTCCTGCTGCTGCTCCTGCTGGTCGTAAGCGGACTGGTGTGGCGCGTCATCTACGGCGTGGTGCCGCGTAGAGCCGCGAGCGAGGTCGGTCACTACTCGCAAGCTTCCAGCCAGGCGAAGGCTGCCGCGCTTCAAATCGAGATCGAGAAGCTTGCCGCGGGTCGCTCGCCTGCGCTGCGGCAGTTCGTCGCCTGGCTGCTGCATTCTGGTCCGAGTGATCCGGAAGTGGCGGGCGCCGCCGGCGGACTCCCGCCCGACGAGCAAGGCCTGATAGGCGAGCTGGTTCGGCTCGCTCGCGGGCGTCACGAAACGCTCAAGCGCGAGCGCCGCCAGGCCCGCTACCGCTGGTGGCTGCAGGGCTTTCGCGCGCTGCATGTGCCGGCCAGCCTAGCTTTCCTGCTGGTATTGCCGCTCCACGTGCTGTGGGCACTCGATGTACCCGCCAAGCTGCTGCCGACAGGCGCAGCCCTGGGCAGCACGCTAGGCGGTTTCCACGCTTCGGGTGCCTGCAGCAGTTGCCACGAGCGCATCGTCAGCGAATGGCGAACGTCGATGCACGCGCATGCCCTCACGAGTCCGATCATGGTCGCACAGACCAACCAGGCCATTCGCGACACGCTGGCCAGCACCAGCTCGCCGGACCCGCAGCAGATGTGCGTCGCCTGCCATGGCCCCCTCGCGACAGCCCTGGCGCAGTCGTCGCAGCTCCCATTCAAGGCCAGCGGCGCCTGGGCAGATGCCGATCTGTATTCCGAGGGGGTGACGTGCGCGGTGTGTCACCAGTGGCAGGGGGAGCCGAGCACGGGCGGTGCCGGTTTGAGTTCCTTTCAGCAGGGCCTCGTGCCAGGGAAGACATTCTTTGGCCCCATCGAGGATCCGGTGGGCAACGCCTTTCATCGGAGCAAGGGCTCAGCGCTATTCAAGGATCCCTCTCAACTCTGCCGCAACTGCCACGCCGTAAACTACGATCGTAACGGCGACGGCAAGCTAGAACGCGGCACGGATCTGGTCCTCCAAACCCTGT
>JANNWK010000098.1:0-2385 GCA_031408355.1 Myxococcales bacterium | reverse complement strand
AGGATCCTAGCAGCGACAAGCCCCATGAAAAGCTGGGCCTTCCGCTCACGCTCGACCAAACCGATCTCGTGACGTTCGACTCCGCCGAGCTGGCGGCCTTTGGCGTCATCGCCTACGCCCCCACCTACCCGCTTTGGACCGACGGGGCCGGCAAGTTGCGGCACTTGCGGGTCCCTCGCGGACAGTCCATTCGCTACAACCGCGAGACCAAGAATTTTCAGATCCCGGACAACACGCGCTTCTACAAGACCTTCCTCAAGGAGGTCATCGCGGCCGACGGCAAGAAGCGCTTCCGAAAGATCGAGACGCGGGTGATCGTGGCGCGGGCCGACGAGAAGGCACTTTTTGGGACCTACGAATGGAACGATGCCGAGAGTCAGGCGACCCTGGTCACCTCACCGTTCCGCAATGGTGAGCCGTTTCAGGATGTCCTGAAGACCCTGATCATCGACGAGCCCAAGGCCGCCGAGATCAAGGCGCTGAAGGACGCAGGACAGATCCGAAACTACGCCTACGAGCTCGACGCACAAAAAGCAGTGCGGCGCTACGCGATCCCGGGCAGCGAGCGCTGTATCCAGTGCCACCAAGGGTCCGATAGCTTCGTGCTCGGCTTCAGCCCGCTTCAGGTCAACCGGCGCGCTTGTACCGAGGAAACGCTGGCGACCGTGGGACACTGCGAGGGCGGAGTACTGCAACCCGCTGGCGCGGATGAACTCTCCCAGCTGGAACGCCTGATCTCCTACGGGGTCATCACCGGCTTCGATCCCGAGGTGGACATCACGCGTCTCGAGGACCCGCAGGGCACGGTCGCGGCGCCACGCCCGCTGCGAACCCCTGAGGAGCTGGTGGCCCAAGGCTACCTCTTGGGAAACTGCGCCCATTGCCACAACCCCATCGGTTACCCCACACGCCTGAATCCCGAGCTGGGGCAATTGCTGGATTTCTTGCCCAGTGAACAGGGTGGGATCTTCGGATTTCCCTTCGAACGCTACAGCCCTCGCGTCAAGCGCGGAGTTCAGGGCGACATCCCGTTGCCCTACATCACTCCGTCCCTGCGCGACATCATCCCGAGCAAGGATGATCCCTCGCTCACTAGCTCCACCAGGACCTGGGTTGCCAAGGAGCTGCCCGCGTCAGAGGCGGGCGGCTTGGTGCAGCGGATCGACGCTCCTTGGCGCAGCCTCATCTACCGTAACGTGGACACACCCTCCACCTACTCGGAGCATTTCGCAATCTATCCGCATATGCCACTGAACTCGCCGGGCTTTGACTGTCGAGCGCCGCGCATCCTCGGTGAGTGGATGGTCAGCATCCCCGCCGTAAGGAAACACCCCGAGCTGAGCGAAGACGTGCCGACGGGACTCCCGCTCGCGGAGACCGATCCTCAACCTTACGTTGAAGTCCTGCCAGGCGCCGCCGACTACCTGAACGCACTGGCGCAAACGCAGAAGCGGCTCGAAACCTACCGCAAGGGAAGCCGCTACGCCTTCTGCCCTGATACGTCCGACATTGTCGACCTCGACGTGCTGCGTGGCAAGCGCATCGTCCCCGAGGACGGGAGCTGGCGGCTGCCCACCGGGGGCCTCGCCGCGCCGCTCGACTCCGTTCCGGACCGCTCGCACTGGGTGATCACGGATCTCACGGATCCACCGGGGGAATGGTCACCGCGCCGTACTGACTGGGAAACGATCTTTTCCGCGCTGCCAGCGCTGCCAGCGACCGCGACCCAGGCAGCCAAGGACGCCTGGGCGGCAGAGAAGCAGGTGCTCGACCTGCTCAAGGGTTTCACGATCAGCGAAGCGTTCAAGCAGTTCGCAGCGAGCCCATTGCCGTTCGGCGTCTGGCAGGAGAAGACGCAGTGCTCCGCCAAACTCGAGAAGCAGCCAAAGCTCAACGAATTCCAAGGCTCGGGCCGTCCCCGCTGGATGGACCTGCTCGATGTCGATGAAGGCGGTAAGGCGGGCGGGCGACCGGTCTTCAAGACGACCCCCGGTGCCGCCGTGTTCAACATGATCTGCGTCAATTGCCACGGCCCGGACGCCGACTCGAAGGGCCGACAGGCCTCGACGCTGCAAGACATGACGGGCGGCACCGGCCGGGTCGCGAACTTCCGTGACGGCCTGTTTGGGCCGGCAGGGAGCGACGGCGAGAACCTGCGACGCGAGTTTGGAACCCAAGACCAAGCAGCCCAGTACTTGGCCTGGATGGCCTTGGGCGGCACGAAGACTCGGATCCCCCAAGGCATCTTGGACTTGGTCGCGAACACCGAGGTTCTGGGCGCAAAACGGCCCAACTTCAATGCGTCAACCAAGACCGCGACCATGCTTCAGGTGGCCCAGAACCTGTGCCTGGGGGTCGGTCGCCTCGGGAGGACGGACGCCAGCT
>JANNWK010000097.1:0-6637 GCA_031408355.1 Myxococcales bacterium | reverse complement strand
GCCTTGGTTACCGAGTAGGCCGCCGCTCCCGGTCCGGGTGCGGCGACGTTCCGCGAGCCGATGACGATGATTGAGGCGTCGAGCCCGTGCTTGAGGTAGGGGATGGTAAACTTGAAGAAGCGCTGGGTGGCGGTGAGGTTGATCTTCAGGTGGAGATCCCAGCTGTCGCCGAGGTCTTCGATGTACTCGCCTGACTTGAAGATGCCGGCGTTGGCCACGATGATGTCGAGACCCCCGTACTCCCGGACCACGGCATCGACGCACTCTCTGAGGGCTTGGTCGTCGGTGACGTCGCAGACGACGCCCTGCAGGCCGAGGCCGGTGAGGTTCTTGACGACTGCGGGGTTGATGTCGAGACCCACCACCACGGCGCCGTCGTTGCGCAATCGCTCCGCAGTGGCCCGGCCTATCCCGCCAGCGGCCCCTGTCACCATGGCGACCTTGCCCGCGTGAGGTTTGAGCGGGTCCGCGCTCGCCTGGGACGAACCCTCCGGTCGGGCTGCGCTCTTGCGCGCCTTGGCCTTGGTGATCAGGTCTTCGCTCATGAGGCTAGGCGCTCGGCTCGTTGAATGCTGGCGTTCATTGCGCGGATGTTGGCGGCTGCGTCGCTGCCGTCGAAGACGGCGCTCCCGGTGGCGATGAGATCAACGCCGAAGCTAGCGATCTCACCGACATTGTCCTTCGTCACTGCGCCGTCGGCCACGATGACGAGATTGTTCTTCCAACGTCTGAGCGTGCTGACCCGGTCCGGAACGTCCGCGAAGAAGCTCTGCCCGCCGGTATCCGGATGGACCGCGAGCACGTTCACGACATCGATCGCGTCGAGATAGGGCTTGAGCGTCTCCAGCGGGGTGCTCGGATAGATCGAGACGCCGCGCAGGATGCCGCGGCCGCGATCATTGGCGTTTTCCGCCTCCCCGATCAGCTTCAACGCTCCCCCGATATCCTGGCTGTGCTCCAGCGCGAAGACGATGAGATCGGCACCCGCTTGCGCGAAAGCTTTGATGTGTTTTTCAGGCTCAAGGACGAGCAGGTGCACGTCCTTGAGCATCGTTGTTTTGAGCCCGGCGACGAAACCCGATCCGATCGTGATTTTTGGAAAGATTCGGCCGTCCATGACGTCGAAGTGGAGGAGCTGCACGCCCTCTTGCTCCAGTGTCCTGACGGCGGAGGCCTGGTCCATCATGCTCGCGGTGAGCGTGCCCACTGTGAGCTGGGGGCGCGCTCCGCGAAGCCTGGCGATCGTCGGGGAACGGTCCACTTAGGCGGATTCCTTAAGCGTGTTGTAGAGGTCGAAGGCCTCTGTCGGTTTGAGGTTATCATGAACCACGCTGGCGACCGCCTTGATCATGGCGAGTGGAGCGTCGGACTGGAAGACGTTGCGTCCCATATCGACCCCTGCGGCACCACACTGGATAGCCATGTAGGCCAGCTGCAGTGCCTCCAGTTCAGGGAGCTTCTTGCCCCCGGCGATCACGACCGGGACGGGGCAGCTGGCGATCACCTTTTCGAAGCCCTCGGTGTAGTAGGTCTTCACAATGCTGCAGCCGTTTTCGGCGCACACGCGCGAGGCCAAGCCGAAGTAGCGGGCGTCGCGGGCCATGTCCTTGCCGACGGCGGTCACCCCCATCACCGGGATGCTGTACTTCATCCCAATGTCGACGAGGTTACTGAGGTTGGCGATGGTCTTCGCCTCGGTTTCCGCTTCGCCCACCGCAACCATACAGGCCATGGCCGCAACGTTCATCCGGATGGCTTCCGCCTCGGAAAGGAGGACGTTGTGGTTCATCTGGGTCAGGATCGTGGTGCCAGTGTCGGTGCGAAGGCAGATCGGCGTCCGGTTGTCGGGCGGGATGCACGTTCGGATCGAGCCGCGGCAGCCCATGAGGCAGTCGGCGTAGTCCGCCAATGGGGCGATGTTGAGGTCGATTCGCTCGAGGCCGGAGGTCGCCCCCATGAGGAATCCGTGATCGAAGGCCAGCATGACGGTTCGCCCGGACTTGCGGTTGAAGATGCGCGCCATGCGGTTCTTCAAGCCCCAGTCCATGCTGTTCATACCCTTGAGGTAGAACCCCGCGGTCTCAGCGGCCACGCCGATGCCGAAATTCTTCCCGTCTCTGATGTCGTCTACGTCTGCCATGGTTCTTTCTAGTTGGAGTCTCTGCTGTCGTGTCGAGTTAGGCTCTGAAATCTCAGCTGCTTCAGGCGCTGGTCATGCTGCCGCAATTCGCTGCTTGTCCTGGATCAGGCCGATCAAGGTCTTGACGGCGGCTTCAACGAAGGCCGGGTCCTCTGCGGTCAGATCGAACTCTTGAAACGATACTTGGCGCGGCATGCTGGTGCGCAAGACATCGAAGAACGCTTGGTCGCTTTCGCGATCTTCAAGTTCACCACCGCTGACGGAGTAGCGACTGACGCCTTTGGTGGGAAGCATGAACACTGCGTGGGACTTGCTGTGCTTGAGGCGCTCGCTGATGGTTAGTCCGACTTTTCGAATCTCCACGCTGTTGAGTCGCGGCGCAAAGACCCTCGGGCTGTGAAACGTGTACTTGTGGTCGCGGTACGCCGCTGGAACTTGATGGGGCACATCCAATAAGAGGCCAAGGTGCTCGGCGCCTCCCGGGCAGACAACCTGAGGAACTCCCAGCTTGCCGGCGACGGTGAGGCGCTCGGCCGTTGCCGCCCTCAAGCCGCCGAAGACTTCATCGGCAATTTCTCCCAGGGCGTAGTCAAAGACCGCGGTGATTGCGCCCTCTTTGATCAGCTGCTCCATGGCGCGACCGCCGGAGCCCACTGCGTGAAACGTGATGACCTCGTAGCCCTCTTTTTCGAACAGTTTGAGAGCATGATTGGCGCCCTCGGTGAGCACACCGAGATTGGTCATGCCGATCACGCCCTTGGTGTTCTTGGTCGGCTCCAGCGTTCGGGTATTGTTCGCCATGCCCCAGGCGGCACTCGCCGCGTTCGACAACATCTTGCGAGACAGCGGATTGAGCCCAAGAATGTCGGCTACGGAGAACATCATCGTGATGTCCTTGATGCCGACAAAAGGAGATGTGTCGCCTGAAGCGACCGTGGAGAGCATCAGCTTGGGAAACCCGTAGGGCAGGCATTGCATCACCTGACAGCAGACGGTCGTGCCCTGGGTACCGCCCAGACCAATGACGGCGTGTAGCTCACCTGCTTGGACACGCTGGCTCAAGAGCTTCTGCGCCCCAGCGGCGAGGTGAGGTGCGGCGGCCTGCCGGGACGGGTTCTTGAGAACCTCGCTGAGCGAGCTACCGCCCGCCGTGAGTACCTCGTTCGCGCTCACGTCCGCGGCCGTGGTTGGCTTGCCCAAAATACCCAAGTCGATGAGCAGCGCTTGGCCACCGAGCGCTTCGATCTCTTCCCGAAGAAACTGCGCCTCTGCGCCCTTGGTATCCAAGGTGGCGAGTACTGCGACTATTCTCGACATGCTCTATGCCTCAGTGAGCTAGGGATTGAAGCGAAGCTTTGCAAAGCTGGCAGCGGCCGCAGAGACCGCGCGCTCGATCGGCAGGCGTTCCGTCGAGGAACCCGTCCAGAAGCCGTGGCCGCTCGTGTGATTCAGCATGTACTGCGCGTCTTCCGGGTTTTCCAGCGCTGCGCCGTGTGCCACCAAGATCACCTCGGGATGAACCTTGCGGATGGCTTGATAAACGACCTCGGTCTCTGCCGCGGTTTGTTCGAGGCTCAGGCCGCCGGAGTATCCCTTGCGCCCGCCCTGGGTGGTTCCCGCATGGAAGCAGAAGATATCTGGCTTGGCTTGGCCCGCCAGCTCCAGCGCGTCTTCCTGGTTGAAAGCCAAGCCCACCGTGACCATGCCCAGCTCCTCTTTGGCCAACTTGAGCATGTCGATCTCGTTCTGGAACGTGATGCCCGCGCTCTTCATGACGCGATAGATCTCGCTGTCCTTGTCCACGTAGCTAAACGACGGACCAATATTGGAAACGCACTGCACGCCCATACGCTGGCAGTCTTGCAGGACCATGCGCATGTCCTTCAAAGGGTCATTCGCGTTGAGACACGCGCACACGAAGCTCTTTCCCCGGAGCGCCGGCATGATGTCTTCGCGCGTGTAGTTCAGGGTCTGCTGGTTGGAGTCCAGGATGGGCCACATCATGGCCATGGTGCCCATGCCGTTGGCTCGCAAGCGGGCGCCCGAAAACGTGTTGATGCAGTCCACGCCCGCTTCTTCAAGCAGTTGAGCGACCAGGCCGCTGCCCGCGCTCGAGATCATGATCGGTCGACGTTCGGCGACCTTCATCCGCAGGCCGTTCAAGATAGTCTTAGCTGAAATTTGTGCTGTGATCATGCTGCCTGGGGCCGCCTGCCCATGCCGGCGGAGTAACGTGGAGGGAGTGACGTGTCAGCCTTTGGAAAGCATGGCCTTCCGAAAGCTGGCGGGGCTAGAACAAACAGAGTATTGTTTATAACAAAACGCGCATAGTTCCGTGCGCGGCGGATCTGCCCCTGGAGCGTCACACATGCCACGAACGTTGACCCACGCCGAAAAGGTCACCCAGCGTTTCTTTGCAGCGGTGCCGGACAAAGGGCACTTCGAGACGCTCTTCGATTACCTCGACAATGTCATGTTCTATGTGAAAAACCAGCGGTTTGAGATCGTCGCGTGCAATTCGGCGTTGCTGAAACTTTTCAATTTACGCTCGCGCGACGAAATTATCGGCCGCAGCGAATCCGTCTTTCTGCCGCCTGGCCTCATGACCTCGATTCATCAAGACGACGTTGACGTGCTTCGGACCGGCAATCCGCTACTGCGGCGCGTTGAACTAATCGCCGACGAACAGGGGCGCTTGATCTGGGCGTCGACCACCAAGTGGCCTGTCCGCGACCGCAAGGGCCGAGTCGTCGGCTTGATGGGTACCACTCAACCTGTCGCGTCGCCGACAAACATGCCGGACACGCACCAACGCTTCGCCAAGACGGTGAGTTTCATCGAGAGTCACTACGGTGAGCCGCTGAGCGTCGCCGAGCTGGCGCGCATGAGCGGGCTCTCCTCCAGCCAGTTTCGTCGGTGTTTCCGGGAGGTTTTTGGCTCTCCGCCGCAGTTGTTCATCACGAAGGTGCGCGTCCAGGCGGCTTATCGAGCCTTGGCGACTACCGACGCTTCAATAGCGAGCATCGCCGCAGGCTGCGGCTTCTGCGACCAGAGCTACTTCACCCGGCAGTTTCGCGCCTTGGTCGGCACCTCCCCGGCCCGCTACCGTCGTGACCGGCAGCAGGATTGAGCCAGGGAGCTTTTCTTGCCCGGCCTCAACTCGTCAGCGGGCCGGCCGTTGATAGCCTTGCAGACGGCGCCTAAAGCAAGCCCTGCAGCACCGGCGTAAGCTTGTCGCGAATCGTCACGCTGCCGCTCACGTTCGGGTGCAGGCCGTCCGTGAAATCGCCGGGCGAGGTCCAACCCTCCGTGCTCACGTAGAAGATCTTGGCGTCGCCTCCCGCGTTCTTCAGCGTGACCTGCGCCTCGATTTCGCTGCCGAACGCGCCATTGAACGGGCGAAGCGCGACGATCTTGGCGTCGGGGTACGCGGTGCGGATCAGGCCCAGGTAGCTGCCGTACAGAGGCGCGAAGACTTGGCCGCTGGCGCCGCCGTCGTTGGTGCCTTGGTTGACAACGACCATGTCCGGCTGCCAGGCGTCGCGCGGCACTCCCGCATAGATCCAGTTGAAGGCGTCTGCGGCCTTGGGAACTCCGCCGTTGCCGGTGACCGTCAAGCCGAGCCGGCCAAAGCCCACCTGTCGCCACTCCGCAGAAAGGGCCATCGCCGTGAGTGCCGGGTAGGCGCGCGGGCCGTCCGTCCGCCAGTTAGGGGTGACCTGACCTGCGGGGCCCTGGCCGTGCAGGGCGACGCCCTCCGTGATGCTGTCGCCCAGGAACTCGATCTTCTTCCGCACGGGACGCGCCGTCGGCACAATGCTGCCGCCCGTCACGCTCAGACCCTTGAAGACCACGCTGGAGACGAGCGGAGGCGTCCAGCGCTCATTCACCTCGCTCATGCCGCGCACGAGCAAGAGCAACGTGTGCTCGGCCAGCGGCAGGCCCGTCGCGAGCGACAACGTGGCGTCGATCTCCGATTCCATCCACTCGCCCTGATCGATCTTCCACGTGACAGTCGGCCGCACGACGTTGTTCCCGCTGAGGTCGAAGCTCGCGCTGATGCCGGTACCGTTGAACGATGCCGTCACGTGGCTGCCGCTGTTGACCGTGATGGCCTGTGCGGGGTCGGCTAAGTTCCAGCGCCCGAAGTAGTTCCAATCGAAGAGCGGAGCGGGCTCTCCGCCGCTGCCGCCCGCGCCCGAGGCCCCACCTGCGCCGCCCGTTGGCTGAGTCACGCCTCCGCTGCCGGCGGTGGCGGAGGTGGTGCCACCCGCGCCGCCGAGGCTGGAGCCTGCACTGGCCGAAAGCCCGCCACCACCGGAAGCTCCCGCGCTGCCGGCCGCGCCGCTCGAACCCGCGGAATCAACGGGAGTGTTGCTACAACCCAGCCAGGCAATGCCGAAGGCTGCCAACGAACCCAAGAGCCAGCCTGATCGAATCCTCATGGTGCGCGCCTCCGGGGAAGCGTCGCACGGCGGCGCGCCGAAGGCGCTGATT
>JANNWK010000096.1:0-2559 GCA_031408355.1 Myxococcales bacterium | reverse complement strand
GCTGCCGCTGTCCTGTAGGCGAAGTGGTCCGCCGACTTGATGTCCGAGTGGTAGATGAGAGTGGACAGCTGCTTGAAGTTGGGGTCATTCGGCTTGTTGTAGGGAAAGCCCTCGCAGCCCATCTGCGCGTTGACTTTGGTGGTGGTGGTGGGCACCACACCGTCCAAGCGAAACAGGTAGACGTTGTCGGCTGCGGCCGGCGGCGCGTAGTAGACGTACGCCCGCAGGAAGAAGCTGTTGTTCGCGGTGGGGAACACGGGGCTCCCCAGCCGAACCTCGCCGTCGGCGTAGGCCGGCACCAGGCTCTTGACGTGCAGCGAGCTCTTGCCGGCACGGGGCCGCGTTTGATCCACCAGCACCGTGCCGCCGTTGGCGTTGACGGCCTTGAGCAGCGGATTTAGCCCCGACTCAAAGTCATCGCAGTACAGAACGCCCGCGATCTGGCTACACGGCCTGGGGTTGGACTGCGACCCGCCGCCGCTGACTCCGGCCGAGCCACCGTTGGCTGCGTCTGCGCCGCCAACCGCTCCGGCTGTGCCACCGCCGCCCAGACCTCCGGAAGACGACCCAACGTCGGTCCCCGCCGCGGCAGTGCCGCCCGAGCCGAAAGTCCCGCCCCCCGGCGCACCGGCGGCCGGCATCCCGCCTGTGCTACTGCTCGTCCGCACATCAGGCGCGGTAGCGTCACTGCACCCGCCGAGAGCCGTCAGCGCGCAGCTTAGCAGGTAGGTCGCTCTTGCTTGGCGCATACTTCGCCTTCAGGCCATGAGTTGCGTCAGGGGCCCGGTGCAGTACTTGGGGTCACCGAAGGTCGTGAAATTGGGCAGGCCCATCGCCTGCCCAAGGCTGACGAACAAGTTGTTGTTGTTCTGCTCTGCCACGTTGATGTGCTCGCCCTTCTTCAGCGCACCACCCATGCCGCCCACAATCACCCACGGCATGTCCGTGAACTTGTGGTCCACACCTTCCGAGACCTCAGTCACCCAAAGTATCGCGGTGTTGTCGAGTGCCGTCTGCCCATTTCCGTCGTCGATCGAAGCCAGCTTGGTGGCCAGGTATGCTAGCTGGGTCGCGAACCAGGTATTGATGAGCGTCAACTTTTCATTCTGACCGCCCACCGATCCGGTTGCTGGCGGCATGCCCAAGGTCGCGGTCGAAGAGTGCGACAACATGTGGTGGGGCCCGTCCGCTCCGGGGACCCAGTTGCCGAAGTTCGTGTCCGTCTGCGCACCAGCCCACTGCAAGGTAGCCACGCGCGTCACGTCGCACGCAAACGCGGTGGCGATGATATCCATCTGAGCCGTGCCTACGGCTGGGAAGCTGGTGGCGGCCATGGGTCTCGACGGTAGGACGCAAGCCGAGCCACCCACGGAGAGCCGGCCCTCGAGGTCACGAAGCAAGCTCGCGTGCTGGTCGAGCCGAGCTTGATCGGCAGCGCCCAGACGCCCCGAGACGGCTTTGAAGTCTTCTTGGACGAAGTCGAGCACGCTCTTGCGCCGCAGAATGGCACGCTCGAGCGCGGCGCGTGCTTGTGCTTGGTCAGGCGTGGGAGTGGTGGCGACTACGTTGCTGAACGCGCGCATGTAGGCGTTGAGCGGGCTATTGTCCGCTGCGACCGCGTTCGCGGCGCCCGCTGCGGAGTAGCTCATGTACGCATACGCGTTCTTGTACTGCTTCTGGCTATCGACGCCGAGCTCCAGGGAAGGGAGCGAACCTGGTGGTCTCTGACTCTTAAGGCCCTGAGCGATGTGCTGGTCAATGCTGATACCGCCGCCCCAGCTATCGGTGCCCTGCGCCCCGGTGAGCATGCTGGTCATGCCTCCGTTGTGCCCGTTGCCACCCCGATCGATCGAGGCTTGCATCTTCAAGCCCGAGAGCACCGTCAGGTGGGGGCGCAAGAGCGGCGTCGCGAGCGGCGCGAGGGTTCGAGACGGCGTGAAGTTGGGGCCGAATTCGCCGGGCGTCCAGGTATTGAGTATCCTGCCGTTAGGGCTGTACATGATCACCAGCCGCCGGGGAGGCGCCACAGTCTGCGCCGCAGCCGAGCGCGCCGCCATGGCCTCGAGAAAGGGCAGACCGACGGCTAGGCCACCTGCACCCCTGAGCAACGTGCGGCGCGAAAGTCTCAAAATGCCAGTCATAGCGGTACTCCTGCCTTGGTCGCGTCGCGGTACATGAAGGCGCGTGTTTGGGTGAGTGACAAGATGAGTTGTTTGATGTTTCCGCCACCCTGACTGAACGCCTGCTCGAGCTGCTGCGTCGAGCAGGCATCTTCAGCCGCCTGTTCGCGGCCGTGAGCATAGCGAAACCAATTTTCCACGACGCAGGAAAGGGCCTGCTCGCTCTTCGCCAGCAGTTGTGCAAGCCCCAGGTGATCAGCGTAGGGACCGTCGACATCCGTACCCGTGAGCGCGCCGGCAGAGTCTACAGGCAGCTCGCCATCAATCGCTCGGTAGCGGCCCATCTCGTCGAAGTGCTCGAAAGCAAAACCGATCGGATTGAACACACTGTGACAGCTGGCGCAGGGCTCGACGCTCGTCTTTTGAGTCAATTGCTGAC
>JANNWK010000095.1:0-3294 GCA_031408355.1 Myxococcales bacterium | reverse complement strand
GGTGGTGGTGGCGAGCGTCCGAGTGGCGGGGGCGGCGGGGGCGGCCGCTCCGCTCCGAAGACGGGCGGAGGGCGCGGCGGACGCCGCAAGTAGCCCGGCCCAAGCGCGAATCGACACCAGCGTGAACGGAGCGAGTCCACGCCCCGGCGCCCAGCCATGCCTCTGCTAACCTGGGGCCCAGCATGCTCCGACGCCTTGGTCTGCCGCTCCTCGTGTGCTTGGCCAGCCTAACGCCGCGCGCAGGCCTGGCGGAGATCTTGTGGAAGGGTGACTTCGAGACCGGGGATCTGAGTCAATGGTCCGGCAAGCTCAACCTGATGACCAATCAGCGGACGAATATCAAGGTCATCGACGCGCCCCGAGTGGGCGGCCTTCACGCCGGCGAGCTCGTGATCCACCCAGACGATCTTTGGCCCAACGCGCACAACCGCGTCGAGTTGCACCAGGATGTGCAAACCACCGATGAAGGCGAAACGACCTTCCTTTCGTGGTTCTTTCAGCTGCCTGCGCACGCCAAGCAGCACAACGACATCGGTTACTGGGAGTCGAACGGAAGCTACCAGCAGAGCATGGCCTTCTTCGTGGAGCCCGCCAACGGCGGCACCGAGCTGAGCTTTCGCACCAACCGACCGAACGGCACCGTGCACTGGACAGCGCCGCTCACGGTGGGCGTTTGGCATCAGCTCGCCATGCAAATCCTGTGGTCGACCAACGCTAACACCGGCCGCGTCAGCGTCTGGCTCGACTCGAGCAAGGTCGTGAACGAAGTCGCCGTGCAAACCAAGATGGACGCCAACAAGCTCTTCATCCAGGTCGGCTATCATCGCAACGCCACCAAGCCCGACGTGGAATCCATCCTGGTCGACGACGCCGTGGAGGCGACGACTCTCGAGGAAATCTTGGCGCCACCGCCTGGCGCGGGCGGCACGGGCGGAGCGGGGGGAGCGACCGGCGGCGGCGCCAACAGCGCCGGTTCAGCCGGCAGCCTGAGCGGCGGCGGCGCTGCTGGCGCGGTGGGCAGTGCTGCGAGCGCGGGCGTCACGAGCAGCGGGGGAGCCGCGGGCTTCGTGGGCGTCGACCCA
The DNA here is from genome assembly GCA_031408355.1 of Myxococcales bacterium. Lineage (GTDB taxonomy): Bacteria > Myxococcota_A > Polyangia > Polyangiales > Polyangiaceae > PMG-095. The sequence goes on along the minus strand of JANNWK010000095.1, from coordinate 2,212 downwards.
TTGCCCATGGCGGGAGCGGGCACGCCCAGCTCAAGCCCCAGCGCCGCGAGCACGGACGACGCCGGCTGCGGATGTCGCGCCGCCAGCGGGAGCCCCAGCCGCTCCCACGGCTACGCCTGGCTGGTCGCCGGCGCGCTCGCCGCACGACGCAGACGTCGGGTCCAAGCCCAGTAGAAGGGGCCACTCGCCAGCCAAAGCCCGGCGACGCTAGCGCTCAGAAGCCCACGCCCACGCCCACGCCCACGCCGATGCCAATGCCCACCCCGCTCGAGCTCGGCCGGTAGTTGCGCAGCGCGATGAGCTGAGTGACCAGCGTACAGCTCCGCTGCCCCGCGCCCGCGCACCCGCGCCACTTTCCCCCCGCGCTGCGTTCGCCGTCGGCGTCGAAGTAGGTCACGTTCCCATCCGGCATCACCGCAAGCCAAGCCTCCACTCCTCCCGGCGGCGAAGCGTTGGTGGCTCCCACGCGCCCCAGCGAAGCGTTGTCCGTACCGGCAAGCTGCCCGTCCGGCAGCAGCACCGCATACGGTTCGAAATCCTCGTTGGCCACCCGCCCAACGCGATCGATCACGAACGTTAAGTCGCCATCGACAAGAACGTGACCATCCGGACGAAGCTCCACCGTGTCACCATCGCCGCGAGTCCAGCTTGCCGCCGGAAACACCAGCGCCGCTCCGCCTTGCGCCCAACGCGGCGGCTCCTTCGGCGCGCAGCCGACAAGCCCGCTGACCGCCAGACCGCAACAGAGAGCCCAGAGCCCGCTTTTCGATTCCCAAGTTCGGCGCACTCCCGAACCATAGCAGCTCGACCCAAGCGAGACCGCCCGCCCCAACCGGGCCCACCCGCAGAGCCGGCCCACGGGCCCGCCCCCTCGACCGCGCGTTTCCCGCACACAACTGAACGGCCGCCGCGGACGATAAGCGTGCGTGACCGGTCCCCAACACCCAGCGCCCCAGCTCTTCGCACGCATGGAGCTCGAAATCCGCGCACGGCACTACAGCCCGCGCACCGGCCGCGCCTACGTGGGCTGGGCACGCCGCTTCTTCGCCTTCCACGGCCGCCGCCATCCACGCGAGCTCGGGGCCGCCGAGGTGCGGGCGTTTCTGGACGAACTCGTGGCCAGCCAAGCCAGCGCGTCAACTCACCAACAAGCCCTCTGCGCCATCGTCTTTCTCTATCGCGAAGTGCTCGCCATGAGCGTCCCCTGGGTCGACGGCTTAGTGCGGCCGCAGCGCGAGCGACACCTCCCGGTAGTGCTGACACGCGACGAGGCACGCAGCGTGCTGGATCGCATGCAGGGCACGCCCAAACTCATGGCGACCTTGCTCTACGGGGCCGGCCTGCGACTGCTGGAGTGCGCGCGACTGCGGGTCAAGGACATCGACTTCGGCGGCAACCAGCTGCTGGTGCGCGACGGTAAGGGTCGCAAGGACCGCGTCACCCTGCTACCGCAAGCGCTCCGCCAGCCGCTACTCGAGCACCTGGTGACCGTGCGACGAACCCACGAAGCTGACCTGGCAGTCGGCGCCGGCTTCGTCGAAATCCCAGGCGCTCTTTCGCGCAAGTTCCCAACAGCTCAGCGAGAGTGGAGCTGGCAGTGGGTCTTCCCCGCCACGCGATACTACCTTCACGAACCCACCGGGCAACTGCGCCGCCATCACCTCCACGAAACCGTGCTCCAAAAAAGCTTCCGCCTAGCGACCCAAATGGCCGGACTCTCCAAGCGCGCCACCTGCCACAGCCTCCGCCACAGCTTCGCCACCCACCTGCTGGAGGCCGGCTACGACCTACGCACGATCCAAGAGCTTCTGGGACACCGCGATGTCGCCACCACCATGATCTACACCCACGTCCTCAACCGCGGCCCATTCGGCGTCCGAAGCCCCATCGACTGACCCCCCAGCCGCTCCCATTATCAGCAAACCCACCGCCCCCTCCCCCCCGCCGCCCCGCTGCCATTATCCGCCTACACAGACCCGCCCCATCCGCCAACACCGCCACGCCCCCCAACCCCACCCCTCTCGCCAATCAGCGCCCCGCAGCCCAACTCCGCCCCCCAACCACGCCCCAATCCCCCACCTAGCTTGCCAACAGCCCGCCGTCGAAATACAAGTTGGGCGGACCGCACCGTTACTCACAACCTAATCAATGAACGTTCAAGCGTGGATCGAAAACGAGCTCTGGTCCGATGGCTACTTCTGCCCCACCAAGC
>JANNWK010000094.1:0-2720 GCA_031408355.1 Myxococcales bacterium | reverse complement strand
GGACCCGGTGGAGCATATGGAGTTTCGATCAGTCTGGCCGTCTGGGCTTGCTCGAGCAGACGCTTGCTCACGGTCGGCATGGTCGCCGAGCCGGGCCTGGCGGAGTTCTCGCCCGGCGGCCGGTACGATCTCGCGCGCCTGGGCAAGAGCCTGCGAGAAATGATGGAGATGCCGCCCGACAGACGAGCTGCTCCCCGATCGCTAGAATCCCCCAGATTCGGCCTAGCTATACCAAGCAGGGCACCGACGGTGCGCTCAGATTAAACGAGCATCTGCACTGCCTCGGGCTCGATGGCGTCTACGTGCGCGACCAACATGGCGCGCTGCAGTTCCATGCGCTACGGGCGCCGTCCCGTGCCGAGGTCGCAGGCATCGCGCGCCGCACCGCTGAGCGCCTGCACCAGGCCTCCAGAAAGCAGGGCCGCACAAGCCCTTGGGACGACGAGGCTGGTGCTGCCGACTGTGGCGAGACAGACCAGTTCAGCGCCGAGCAGCCCGGCCTGTTTGCCCGCTACCAGGCCGCCGCTCAAGGCATCGCCGCCTCGGGCGAGCGCTCAGGCCAGCCCGTGCTGCGCGTGGTCGTGGGCAGCGCGTCGGGCGCATCGGCTCAGCGGCTACGGAACGGAGCGCCATTCGATCCCGAATGGCGCGTAATATGAAGCGTCCGGCGCGAGTCGAGTGAAGGAGGCTGAGCCGACCGAGCAGTTGGAAATCTGCTGTCAGCATTTCGGCGGCCCCGCCGAGATCGATTCCGCAGTCGAAGCGCTCCGCCGGAAGCGACTCGCACCGGTGGGATAGGTTGCCGTGGGCTTCAAGAAGCGGTCTAGGAGCCCCTTAGGAACTGTCCCGGCAACTGTCCTTTAAAATGGCCACAAGCTCACTGGTACACTTCCTAAGTATCTATAATCTTTGGAATAAAATTCGAATCTATCCCCTCCATGATAGTGTCCTTTTTCATGTCCGCGTCCTCTTTTCAACCGCTTCTGCCCGAAGAGCGCGCCCAGGCCCCGCTCCTGGCCCAAGCGGCGGCGTTGATCGCCGAGGGACACCGCCTTGAGTCGGCTGCCGGCCAACTCGGCGCGGCGCTCCGCCCGTTGCTGCGGTCCATGAACAGTTACTACACGAATAAGATCGAAGGGCAGCACACGCGGCCCGCGGACATCGAGCGTGCTTTGCAGCAGCAATTCGACGCGGACAAGAAGCAGGCGCAGCGGCAGCGGCTCGCTCTCGCGCACATCCAGGCCGAAGAGGAGCTCGAAGGCGCGCTCCCGAGGACACGAACGGCTCTGTACGCGCCAGAGTTCGTGCAAATCATCCACGCCAACCTGTACCGGCGTCTGCCCAGCACCGAGCAAGTGAGTGACGACGGTGAGAAAGTGATGCCAGGAGGGTTCCGCAGCAGTGGGCGTGTGACAGCCGGTCAGCACATGGCGCCCGACGCGGAAGAAATACCTGAGCTCATCGAGGCTTGGCAAGAGCGTTACTCGGCGCTCCCAGGCCACGAGCAGGCGGTTGTAGCCGCAGTTTGCTCGCACCACCGCTTGCTCTGGATTCACCCGTTTCCAGATGGGAACGGTCGCGCGGCGCGGCTTCATACCCACCTGGTGCTCACCGCCCTAGGCCAGACCCGAGGCCTGTGGTCCCCGCTCCGCGGCATGGCGCGCCAGCAAGAGGCCTACTACGCGCGGCTCAACAACGCCGATCTCCCGAAGCGCAACGATCTCGACGGCCGCGGTCCGCTATCGCAGGAAGAACTCGTCGCTTTCGCCAGTTGGCTGCTGGAAGTGTGCCTGGATCAGGCCAGTTTCATGCGCACCCAGTTGTCACTCGATACCTTCAAGGGGCGGCTACACGAGCTCCTACTTTCGTTGGCTGCGCGCCCGTGGTCCATCGGCAGTGAGAGCTCGGTAGTGAAAGTCGAAGCGCTAGAAGCTCTTCACTACACGGCAATCGCAGGTCCAATCGGGCGAGCCCGCTTCATGACCATGACCGGTCTAGCGCCGCGGGTGGCGCGTCGGACTCTGTCCAGCCTGCTTCATTTCGGTGTGCTCAAGGCCGCGACGTCGCGCGCCCCAGTCGCCTTCGCGGTGCCTCTCAAGAGCCTACGCTTCTTGTTGCCGAGGCTCTGGCCAGAAGCGGAAGCAGACGGCGCCGACTGACGGAACATTCCTGAAAGCCCACTAGGGCGCCTTCGCGGCGACGGACTTCTTCACGGTCGAGGTCGTTACCAACGTCGGCCTCGTCCGCTACTTCGTGCTCTTCGTGATGGACCTGAAGACTCGGCGCGTGCACAGTGCAATACGGCTTCGCCGGTATCATCAACGCCGCCGAAACCAGCTTGATTCAAGGCATCGACCTGTACGCCGAAGAAGACGAGCGACTACGCGCCATGCTGGAGTTCCACGCCCGTTACCTCAATGGCGCCAGCGTTCCCGGCTCACTCTGTGGCGGCACGCTAACGGACAGCAGCCCCAGCCCTATCTGGGAGCTCGCACTCAACGGTTCGCTCCGCCGGTCCTCCCCGAACGCGCCTGGGCACGCGCGGAAGAGGAGAACCGGAAGACGAACACGTCTACTGTTTCGAGCTCGCGCGGAACTGGACCTGACGGTCGCGTGAGGCGTCCCAATTCAGCTGCGCTGCGTCGTACACGGCCATGAGCGCCGACGTCTCCTTGTCGTACACCACGCGAAGGGCGGCACCCTTGAGGCCGTCGATGAAC
>JANNWK010000093.1:0-8797 GCA_031408355.1 Myxococcales bacterium | reverse complement strand
CCGCCGCCTTGACCCGCCAACCTAAGTGGCCCGGACCGCCTTGAAGCTTGACGGAGGCGACCCCATCCGTCATAAGTCCGGCCCCCCGGGCTACAAGCCCCTCGTTTCGAGGGCCCCGGTCTGGAGCTTAGGTCTCCGTGGAGAGTCGATTATGCCGAAGATGAAGACCAACCGTGCCGCTTCCAAGCGCTTCAAGGTGAGCGGCAGCGGCCGTATTCGCCGCTCGAAGTGCGGCGCACAGCACAACATGATTGGGAAGAGCCGAACCCGCCGCCGACGCCTGCGCGACCAAGACATGGTCGACAAGGCGATGGAAGGCCGCGTGAAACTCCTGCTTCCCTACGGCTGATCGAGAGGAACCCCCAGAATGTCCCGCGTAAAACGTGGTCCCAGTCCCCGTCGCCGTCACAAGCGCGTCCTCCAGCAGACCGAAGGCTTCTTCGGCGGGCGCAAGAACCGCTACCGCCAGGCTTTCCATGTCCTGTGGAAGTCGTGGCAGTACGCCTACATCGGGCGCAAGCTCCGCAAGCGCGATTTCCGCCAGCTGTGGATCGCGCGCATCAACGCTGCGTGTCGCACCAACGGCACCACCTATTCACGCCTGATCGCCGGCATGAAGAAGGCGGGGCTCGAACTGGACCGCAAGGTTCTGGCCGACATGGCTGTGAATGACGCTCCAGCGTTTACGAAAGTCGCGGCGTTAGCTCAAACGGGCTAGCGCTTCGGACTCCGTAACGCAGGCTAACGCCCGCTTCGGCCCGCTGGGGCTGGGGTGGGCGTTTTGTCTTTTCTTGGCCGAAGTCGATGAGGCCCGGGATGGCGACGGGCACCATACACCTCCCGACAAGGCCGTACCCGGGGCTCCGCAAGAATCGAGCACTTAGGCTCGAGCCCGCCAACCGCTTTGAACGGCTGAATTCAGATCTGCAATCAAGACTGCGGCAAGTCGCAAGAACCGCCGAGCGTCACAGACGTCGTGGCTTGAGACGGCGGGGCAACTAAACGTCTCACGCAGGGACGAAGCCGCCGCCTCGGTGGCACAACGAGCCTGTGCCAGATCTGACAGCGGCGCCAGCCTGACGGGCCCCGCAATTGTTGCGATGCTCGCGGCAACAAGGTCCATGGCCGCCGAGTGGCCGGCACCCCCAGGGGTAGCATTCGATGTCGGCGCCCGCCAGGTTGAATTAAGCGGAGGCCCCCCCTGGACGTTCCGCGTGCGCAATCGAAAAGCGGGGCTAAACTAGGGAATTTTTCCGCATACCTAAGCTTTCGGAACAGAAGCGCCGTTGGTGATGTTGCACCCAGGTGACCGTGATGCGCACCCGATCGCTGGCAAACTGGACCTCCCGGCCCAGCGGAAGCGGCTTTTCGGCCGGCAAAAAAAGTTCGACGCAGTGAAGCCCCGGGCCGCCCTCCAGCGTATCTAAGATAGGCGCCTTCAAGCCCAGTTACATGTCCAACCGGCTCAACTCCAACCAGAACGCGTCGCCCCCGACGCCTCCACGATCGGACCCCATCGCGTCTGTACCGCCGGGCCGGCTGTCACCGGCACGAAATTTGCTGGAAACTTTGCCGCCACGTCCCTTTCGTCCAAAGCCCCTCCCTCGAACGAAGGTCAGGCCCGCCATGTCCCAAAAGACTTCCCAAACACAGCCGCGCCGTCAGGACGAGTACACGGAGGACGCCCCCGAGCAAACGGCGGTGCGCCAGTCGCCGCCGCGCCTCGCCTCGGAGTCTGGCCCGAGCAGACCTGAGGGGTTCTTGGACGCTACTGGCGGCTCGGCGGGGTTTTCCTCGGAGGCTCCGGCACCGACGGTCGAGTCTTCCAACGACTCGATGCTGTCGCGCTACTTCCGGGAAATGGCGACCCATCAGGTCATGGGGCCCGATGAGGAGCTGCGCGCGGCCCAGGCCGTTGAGGTTGCAGAGGTCCAACATTGGGCGGCACTGCTTGCCTACGTCCCGGTCGCCGAGCGACTCCTCGACATGCTGGACCAGGGTCTGCTCCAAATGACACCTGAAGATCGCCCCGAAGTCGCCCAGATCGGCGAGCTTCGCAAGCTGGCGAAGGTGTACAAGAAGCAGCGTTCGAAACTGCACGCTGACCAGCAGCGAAGCTGGACAGAGCTGTCCGAGGGACTCGCCCGTGATGTCCGCCTGCCTGACTCGGATAGGCTGTGGATGAACGGGGCGCTGCGTCTTGCGAAGGACGCCGGTCACCTACCGGACGAGGACACGGCGGAGGTCGAGGTCGAGAACATCCCGGAAACGCCGGCCTACAAGCGGTACGTGGACCGCGTGCGCCAGACCGACATGGTCCAGCGTCGAACCAAGAACCGTTTCGTTAAAGCCAACCTCAGGCTGGTCGTGAGCATCGCCCGTCGCTACAACCGCGGTCGCCTGCCACTCATCGACCTGATCCAGGAGGGCAACATCGGCCTCATGAAGGCGGTGGAGCGCTTCGACCACTCGCGCGGCTATCGCTTCAGCACCTACGCTTCGTGGTGGATTCGCCATGCCATCAGCCGCGCTCTCGCTGACAAGGGCCGGGCGGTTCGTATCCCGGTCCACATGTTGGATACATACAACCGGGTCTCGCGTGCCACCCAGACGATCATCGCGCGCACCGGCAACGAGCCGACCATCGAGGAGCTTGAGAAAGAGACCGGGGTCCCCCGCGACAAGCTCGACAAGGTGAAAGACCTCTACGCGGACACGCCCTTTTCACTCGACCGCCCGGTCGGTGACGAGGACGGAAGGCGCTTCATCGATTTCTTGGTCGAAGAGAACTCACTCTCCCCCTACGACTCGCTGGCCAACGCCAAATGGGCCGAAGAGGTGAAGCGCCTACTCGGCACGCTCACGCCGATCGAATCGCGCATCATCCGTTGGCGCTTCGGCCTCGACAACGAGGACGAACTCACGCTGAAGGAGATTGGCGACAAGTACAACCTGTCGCGCGAGCGCATCCGCCAGCTTCAAGAGCAAGCCATCGGCAAGATCCGCCGCCAAATGCGCGAGTTCTAGAGGCGCCTTGCCTTGCCCGCCCGCCCGCGCTGCTCGAGGCGGGCGCGCAAGCCGGGACGATTAGGCACCGGTTGAGCCCGTCGGCCGGCACGCGTCTGGGCCTACTCTCGGCTGCTCGAGGGAGCGAGTAAGGGCAGCCCCGGAGGGGTTTCGACGCGTCGTGGCAAAGGCCTGACGCGATCGGTCGTGTTGGAGCCGGGAAACCGTGCGGATGCTCAGTCTTTTTTCCAGTAATTTCCAATACTTAAATGCCACCCATGGGGTGGCCCTCGCGTGATCATTTACATTTAGGGTCGAGCGGCGCATAAGGTCGCGCGTCCCCAGCGGAAATCGCCCTCGTCATGGCGATTCGGACCCGTCGGTGAGCGCGCCTTCGCCCTGCGAGATCGCGAAACAGAGGCGGGAAGCGTTCTTTCGTCCCCGCCTCTCACATGACCTGCACCTCGATAACCCTACGCACGCGGCGGCCACGGTTGTCGCCCGTGCACAAGCTCGGCCTGCATTCATGAGCCTCTTCGTCTTCCCTCGTTGGGCCAACAAAACACGACAGCTCGCCGGACTCCTGCTCAGTACGGCGCCCATCTACGTGATCAGTCTCGTCTGGTACGGCGCGTCGCCGAGCACGACTGACGTGGGCTACCAACCCAAGCAACCGGTACCCTACAGCCACGCCCTTCACGCCGGCCAGCTCGGCATCGACTGTCGCTACTGTCACAACACGGTCGAGCAGGCCGCGCACGCGGCCATCCCGGCGACAGAGACGTGCATGAACTGCCACAGCAAGGTCTGGACAAAGAGCCCCAAGCTTGCCCCCGTCCGGGACAGCCTGGCCAGTGGCCAGCCAGTGGAGTGGGTGAAAGTCCACGACCTTCCTGACTACGCCTACTTCAACCACAGCGCTCACGTGACCCGGGGCGTCGGCTGCGTCACCTGCCACGACCGCGTGGATCAGATGGAGGAGGTGTACCAGGCAAAGACGCTCAGCATGAGCTGGTGCCTCACGTGCCACCGCAATCCGGACCCCAATCTACGGCCGCCGTCCGAGGTCACGAACATGACCTGGAAAGCCCCCGGCGATCCTGCCGTTTACGGCAAAACCCTGCGGGAACAGAACAACATCGCCCCGCCCACCGACTGTTCGACATGTCATCGATGAACAAGAAACTAAGGGTTCTCGATTCCGGACGCACCGCGACGGCTCCGCGCGCCGACGACGCGGCCAAGCCGACCTATTGGCGTAGCCTAGCGGAGCTGGACCAGACCCCCGAGTTCCGGGAGATGGTCGAGCGTGAGTTCAGCGCGCCGCTTGAGCAGTTGCCGCCCGACTCGCCCGCACGCCGCCGCTTCCTGCAGGTCATGGGTGCCTCGTTCTCGATGGCGGGCCTGGCCGGCTGCCGTTGGAAGGAGGACAAGATCCTGCCTCTTTCGCGACGCCCGGAAGGCACGATACCAGGAACAACCCAGCGCTACGCGACGGCGATGGAGCTGAACGGCGTGGGCGTAGGCCTACACGCCACCAGCTACGACGGCCGACCCATCAAGGTTGACGGTAACCCGCTGCATCCCGAGAGCCTTGGCGCTGCTTGCGTCTATCACCAAGCGAGCGTGCTCGGGGTATACGATCCGGATCGCAGCGACGCCGTGATTGCCAAGGGCTCGCCCTCGAATTTCGAAGCCTTCGACAAGGCCGCCAGGGAGCAGTTCAGGAAGCTGCGTGGCGCGCGCGGGGAAGGCTTGCGCGTGCTGTCCGAGCGCAGCTCTTCGCCAACGCTCGCGGCGCTCCGGGAGCGTTGGCTCGCCACGTTTCCGCTGTCCAAGTGGGTCAGCTACGAGCCGCTGGCAAGCAACGGGCGCGCCGCTGGCACCGCGCTGGCGTTCGGCAAGCCGCATCGGGTGCACTACGCCTTCGATCAAGCTCGTGTCGTCGTCAGTTTGGACGCGGACGTGCTCTCGGTCGCGGCCTTCCCGGCGGCGCTGTCGAACGCGCGCGCGCTGAGCAAGGGCCGCGCGCCCGATCAAGGGGACATGAATCGGGTGTACGTGCTCGAGAGCGCCTTCTCGATGCTAGGCTCGATCGCCGATCATCGACTGGCCCTCCGCTCGGAACAAATCAAGGCCGTGGCGGTCTACCTGGACGCCGAACTCAGCGCCAAGGCCAGCGCTCTGCCGGAGCAAGGTCCCGCGCAGGCCAAGCCCACAGCTGAGTTCTTGAACAACCCGAAGCTCCAGAAGTTCCTGGGCGCCATGGCCAAGGACCTGCTGGCCAACATCGGCAAGAGCGTGATCGTCGCCGGTCTGCATCAGCCAGCAGAAGTGCACGCGCTCGTTGAAAGACTCAACATTCTGCTCGGCAACGCCGGCCGCACGGTCTTCTACAGCGAGGACAACGCGGACGCGGTCCAGTCGGACGGCGAAAGCCTCAAGGCGCTAACCGAGGAAATGGCCGCGGGCCGCGTCGAAACGCTGCTGGTCCTGGGGGGCAACCCCGCCTACGACGCTCCGAGCGACGTCGCGTTCGCCCAGGCGCTAGCGAAGGTCGCGTTCAGCGCCCGACTCGGCCTGTACGTGGACGAAACTTCGTTGGGAGCCAGCTGGCATATCCCGGCCGCGCATTACCTGGAGAGCTGGGGCGACGTGCGCGCCTACGACGGCACCGTCAGCCTCGTTCAGCCCCTGATAGCGCCCATCTTCGGCGGGCGCTCAGCGCTTGAGTTCGTCGCTCGCCTGCTGGGCGAGGAGCCCAAGGGGCTTGAGCTGGTCCGAGCCCAGCACCGCGGCCTGCTGGGGGACGAGCGAAGGTTCCGCAAGGCGGTGCACGATGGCATCGTCGAGGGCAGCGCTTTCGAGCGCGTGACCCCCAAGCTGAGCGCGCTTGCACCGATCAAGCTCACGGAGCGCGAGGGCATGGGCGCTGTGCAGAACGGGCAGCTCGAGCTGCGTTTCACGGCGTGTCCGAAAGTCTATGACGGTCGCTTCGCCAACAACGCCTGGCTGCAGGAGCTGCCCGAGTCGTTCTCCAAGCTCTCTTGGGACAACGCCGCTTTCGTCAGCGTGGCCACTGGCAAGGCGCTCGGCATCACTGACGGTGACGTCCTCACGCTCAGCCTCGGCGGAAAGACCATGGAAGTTGCCTGCATCGTCGCGCCGGGCCAGGCGGAGGGTTCCGTCAAGGTCGCGCTTGGCTACGGCCGTACCCAAGCCGGCCACGTCGGCGGCCTGACTGGCACCGACGTAGCTCCGGTCGGCGGCAGCGCCTATGTGCTGCGTTCCAGCGAAACCCCGTTCTTCGTTGGCGGCCTCAACATCTCGAGCAAGGGGCCCGGCAAACGGCTCGCAAACACCCAAGACCTGTATGCAATGGACCAGATCGGTCTCGATGGCATTCAGGAACGCCTGCCTCAGCTAGTGCGCGAACGGCCGCTCGCGGAGTTCAACAAGCAGCGCGACTTCGCCAAGCACGAGGTGCACCAGCCTCACGAGCTCAACCTGTGGGTCGATCCGGTCTCCTACGAGGGTCACAAGTGGGGCATGGCCGTAGATCTGAACAAGTGCATCGGCTGCAGCGCTTGTGTCACCGCCTGCCAAGCAGAGAACAACATCCCAGTGGTGGGTCAGGTGAACGTGGCGATGGGCCGCGAGATGCTCTGGCTGCGGATAGACCGCTATTACCGCGGCGACGAGAACGCGCCGGAAGTGCGGTTCCAGCCGCTGCCGTGTCAGCAATGCGAAAACGCCCCCTGCGAGCAGGTCTGCCCGGTGGGCGCGACCCTCCACAGCCATGAGGGGCTGAACGACATGGTCTACAACCGTTGTATCGGCACCCGTTATTGCTCGAACAACTGCCCCTACAAGGTGCGGCGCTTCAACTACTTCAACTACAACGTGGACGTAATCGGCGTGACGCCCTTCACCCCCACCGACGATCCGAAGATGAAGTTGAAGGCGATGGTCTTCAACCCCGAGGTCACGGTTCGCTCTCGCGGCGTCATGGAGAAATGCACCTTTTGTGTGCAGCGCATTCAGAACGTGAAGATCCAGGCCCGAAACGCCAAGCGCCCGATCGACGACGGCGAGATCAAGACTGCCTGCCAAGAGACTTGCCCGACCGACGCCATCGTGTTCGGTGACCTCAACGACAAGGCTAGCCGCGTCGCCAGCTTGCAGAAGCTCGAGCGGGCCTACTCGCTGCTCGGTGAGCTAAACAACCGCCCGCGCGTCCAGTACCTCGCTCGCGTCACGAACCCGAATCCGGAGCTTGCCTGAGTCATGGCCGCCGCTAGCGACTTCAATCCGTTTCAGGCGCCTCCCAAGGGCGACAACACGTTCGCGAAGATCACCGACAACGTAACTCGGATCATGGAGGCACCAAAGCCTCCGCGAGCCTGGTACATCGCGTTCGGCATCGCCCTCACGATGCTCACCGGCTTCCTGGGTAGCCTGGGCTGGGTGGCTTGGACCGGTATCGGCGTGTGGGGCAACATGATGCCGGTCGCCTGGGCCTTCCCTATCGTCAACTTCGTGTTTTGGATCGGCATCGGTCACGCCGGCACGCTGATCAGCGCCATTCTCTTCTTGTTGCGTCAGAACTGGCGTACCGCCATCAATCGCTTTGCCGAGGCGATGACCATCTTCGCCGTGGTTTGCGCCGGCATCTTCCCGGGGGTCCACATCGGTCGACCCTGGTTGCCCTACTACATGATGCCCATCCCCAATCAGATGGAGATGTGGCCGCAGTTCAGAAGCCCGCTGGAGTGGGACATCTTCGCCGTCAGCACCTACGCCACGGTGTCGCTGCTGTTCTGGTACATGGGCATGATCCCCGATTTTGCTACGTTTCGGGATCGCTCGACCTCGACAGCCCGCCGCATGGCCTACGGCATCTTGGCCATGGGTTGGCGCGGTTCGTCGCGCCAGTGGCATCGCTATGAGCGCGCCTATCTGATCCTGGCCGCCCTCGCCACGCCGCTCGTGCTCTCCGTGCACTCGGTCGTGTCGTTTGACTTCGCGACGTCTCAGTTGCCGGGCTGGCACGCCACCATCTTCCCGCCCTACTTCGTTGCGGGCGCCATCTTCGGCGGCTTCGCGATGGTGGTGACCTTGGCGGTGCCGGCTCGCCAGTTCTTCGGCCTGAAACGCATCATCACGATTCGTCATCTCGAATTGATGAACAAGGTGATGATCGCCACCGGTTTGATGGTTGGTTACGCGTACGGCATGGAGTTCTTCATGTCCTGGTACTCGGGCAACCCGTACGAGAAGTTCACCTTCGCCAACCGCCTCTTCGGGCCGTACGCCTGGGCGTACTGGACCATGATCTTCTGCAACGTGGCCTCACCGCAGCTCTTCTGGTTCAAGAAGGTCCGGACCAACGTATGGGCAACGCTGCTCATCGGCATGACCATCAACGTTGGCATGTGGTTTGAGCGCTTCGTCATTATCTGCACCTCGCTGACCCGCGACTTTCTGCCCTCGAGCTGGGGTTACTACGTGCCCACGAAGTTCGATCTATTGACCCTCGGCGGGAGCTTCGGGCTGTTCTTCACGCTGTTCCTGTTGTTCTGCCGTTACTTGCCGATGGTGGCGATGTCCGAGGTCAAGGCCTTCAGCCCGGCCGGCGGTCACGCCGGTGGCCATGGCGCAGCCCACGCTGACCATGCAGCCCAGCACTGAGAAGATCATGAGCGACGATCACAAGCCCAACCGAGAGCCGAAAGCCGCCGCGCTACACGGTCTGCTCGCCGAGTACGACACGCCCGCCGAGCTGGTCGGC
>JANNWK010000092.1:0-10992 GCA_031408355.1 Myxococcales bacterium | reverse complement strand
ACCAGCTGGGGCGGAGCTTTCCGGGCCTCGTTTATGTCTACGATCTTATCGAGCGGCGGAATGTTTACGCCAGCCGGTCCATGACCGAGTTCCTGGGCTACTCGGCAGCGCAAGTCATCGAGCTGGGCGACCAGCTGCTAGCAACGATCATTCATCCCGACGACATGCCCCGGGCCATAGCCCACCACGCGCGCATGCCGGAGGTGAAGGACGGTCAAGTGGTCGAGATCGAGTATCGCCTTCGCGCGGCCGGCGGTGTCTGGCGCTGGGTGCATTCTTGGGACACCGTGCTGAAGCGCGACGCCGAGGCGCGGCCGCGCCAGCTCCTGGGCATCGCCCAGGACGTGACAGCGCGCGTCAAAATGGAGGCGGAGCTGCGGGAGAGTCAGCGTCAGCTGGCCCAATCCGAGCAGCGTTGGCGTTCCATCGTCGAGAATCCCTTCGACTTCGTGGTCGTGATCGATCGCGAGTACAAGTACACGTTTGTCAACTTCGTGGCGCCAGGGCTGACCATGGAAGACCTGATCGGCAAGCGGACGCCGTTCGACTTCGTCGCGGCGTCCGACCACGCGGTGATGCGAGCCGCCTTCGAGGTGGTCTTCAATGAGGGGCGTGCGACTTCCTATGAGGTGCAGGTGCCCGTCTTGGACAAGTGGTATTCCTCGCTGGTCGGCCCGATCCGCGAGGGAGACCAGGTGACCCACGCCTCGGTGTTGACTCGGGAAATCACCAGTGAAAAGCGGCTCGAGGCGCAGGCCTTGCTGGCGGAACAGCAGCTGCGAGGGATGGAGGCCAAGCTGGCCCAATCCTCCAAGCTTGAGGCCGTCGGACAGCTCGCGGGCGGCATCGCCCACGATTTTAACAACCTGCTAACGGGCATTGCCGGGGTCGCGGAGGTGCTGGCACTACGGCTCAACCCGGGCGACCCAAGTTTTGAAGATGTGAAGGATCTGCGGGACGCGGTTGAGCGAGGCGCGGGCCTTACTCGGCAGTTGCTAGCTTTCAGCCGGCAGCAGCCGATCACACCGACGGTGCTCGAACTCAATGGTTTGGTGGAGCAGACCACTCGCCTGCTGCGGCAGCTGCTCGGCAAAGACGTCGAGCTTCAGGTCGTCAAGGCGGAAGCGCCGCTGTTCGTTCGCTGTGACCGGACGCAACTCGAACAGGTCTTGCTCAACCTGACCGTGAATGCGCGAGACGCCATGCCCGGCGGCGGCGGCTTCCGCCTGGAGCTCGGCCGCGTAACGGTGAGCGCCACGGCCGAGCTACCCCATCCCGAGGCCCGTCCCGGCTCCTTTGTCCAACTCGCCTTCAGCGATACCGGCGTCGGCATGGATCTCGCGACTCAGGCCCGCATGTTTGAGCCTTTCTTTACGACCAAGGCGCTCGGCGCTGGCACGGGTTTGGGCCTTTCCATGGTGTACGGCATCGTGCGTCAAGCTGGCGGCTTCATCCAGGTCCGTTCGGCGCCCGGGCAAGGTACCCGCTTTCAGATCCACCTTCCGGAAGTCGGACCTGTAGACGCCCAGAGCGCCGAGTCCGCGTCCGCACGTCCTCGTGGTGACGAACGCATTCTGGTCGTTGAAGACGAGGCCTTGGTGCTGCGGTTGACGCGCCGTCTGCTCGAGACGCTTGGCTATCGAGTTGAGACTGCCTCCCGCGGTGACGAGGCGCTGCAGTTGATCCAGTCCGGGCTCACGTTCGATCTGCTGCTCACCGACATTCTGCTCCCGGGTCTGGACGGCAACGAACTCTATCAACAAGCAGCTCGGCTCCGGCCGGGTCTGCCGGTGCTCTTCATGTCGGGCTACACGGATGGCGTCCTGCCAGCGCGCACGGCCGAGCGAAACGAACTGAATTTCTTGCAGAAACCCTTCAGTCACGCCGAGCTTGCCGCCAAGGTCCGCGCGGCTCTGGATGCCGCCAAAGCCCAGCGGGGCAGCCTGGGCTAGGGCTTGGGCTTGTGGGTGGCCAAGGACCGCAGGCGTTCGCCGGCTTCACGCAGCGTGGCGTCGCGCTTCGGGTAGCAGAAGCGGATGCGGGACCTGGCTTCGGGATCGCCCGCGCGATAGAAGCTGGAAGCGGGGACGACGGCGACGCCGATTTGTTCGATGAGGAAGCGGGTGAACGCGACGTCGTCTTTGATTCCTACGTCCGGGTACTCGGCCATCACGTAGTAGGCACCTTGCGGAACACTTGGAACAAAGCCCGCCTGGGTGATGAGCGGCAGGAAGAGCTCGCGCCTGCGTTGATACGCAAGTGCCAGCTCCGTGTAATAGGTGTCGTCGAGCTCAAGGGCTGTCGCGGCGGCCTCTTGCAGTGGGGCAGGCGCGCCCACCGTCAGGAAATCATGCACCTTGCGGATGGCGGCGCTGATGTCGGGCGGGGCAATCGCGTAACCGATGCGCCAGCCGGTGACGCTAAAGGTCTTGCTGAGGCCTGAAATCATGATGGTTCGCTCGCGTAGCCCTGGCAGCGTCATCGGGTACACGTGCTTCCGTCCGTCGTACACGATGTGCTCGTAGATTTCGTCGGTGAATAGCAGCGCGTCGAACTCTGTGCAGAGCGCGCCGATCTCGAGGAGTTCCTCGCGCGTGAACACCTTGCCCGTCGGATTATGCGGAGTATTGACGATGATCCCCTTCGTGCGCGTCGAGAAGGCTGCCCGGAGCTCGTCCGGGTCGTAGCGCCAGTCCGGAGCGTGCAACTTCACGTAGACCGGGGTGGCGCCTGAAAGGATTGCGTCGGGTCCGTAGTTCTCGTACCAGGGCTCGAAGACGATCACCTCCTCGCCGGGATCGACTGTAGCCAGCAGGGCCGCTATCATGGCCTCGGTCGAACCGCAGCACACCGTAAGCTCTAGCTCGGGGTCGACGCTGACCCCGCTAAAACGTTCGTGCTTCCTGGCCAGCGCGTCGCGAAACGTTTTGGCTCCCCAGGTGATGGCGTACTGATTCTTGTCGGCGTCGATCGCGCGCTTGGCCGCTTCCTTCAGCACGCTGGGGGCCGGGAAGTCCGGAAACCCCTGGGCCAGGTTCAGCGCCTGGTGGCGTTGAGCGAGCCGAGTCATCTCGCGGATCACCGATTCGGTGAAACGCTGAGCCTTGAGGCTGACGCGTGGCTTCTTGGGCAACTTCGTGACGAGCATGCGGAGAAACTACTGGATTCGTCCGGCAAATGCTGTGATAGCGTGGCCAGCCATGACTCCGGTAGAGAAGAGTATCGTCAAATCACTGGTGGCGGTTGCTTGGGCGGACGGCACCGTCAAGGAGCCGGAAGTGGGCATGATCGACAGCCTGCTGTGGGCTTTTGGCGCCAGCGACGACGACGAGGCGGAGCTTCGTGAGTTTGCCAAGAAGAAGCGGACCATCAAGGATGACGTGGCGCTGGATGGTTTGGAGAAGGCGGACCGCGAACTATTGCTTTCCCACGCGGCCCTTTTGACTCACGCCGACGGTAAACAGACCAAGGGCGAGGAGAAGCTGCTCCGGGACTTGGCCGAGCACCTTGGGATCTCGACTGCTGAGTTGAAGCCGATCGTGGAGCATGCCCGCGAGCGCGCGGAGAAGCTCGCTTCGAAGCTGTGAGGCACTGAAGCCTCAGTCGATGAGCTCGCCCGCCGGCGGCCCGCGTCGATCGACGGGGCCGTCGAGCGGGGGGCGCTGCATCTCGCCTAGGCTCGCTAGGCGTGCGCCGGGGAATGCCAGGGTCA
Organism: Myxococcales bacterium; assembly: GCA_031408355.1. Classification (GTDB taxonomy): domain Bacteria; phylum Myxococcota_A; class Polyangia; order Polyangiales; family Polyangiaceae; genus PMG-095. The sequence continues at coordinate 7,280 of JANNWK010000092.1, read as the reverse complement.
GGCGCCGCCGCAGCTCGGCACTTCCGCTGTGGCCGATGCACGTGAGGTGCTGCTTGAGCGGGAGGAGCGCGCCGACCGCGTCGCTGACCCGCGTGACGTGCAGGTGCCGTCCCGGCGGCGGCAGCATGAGCTCGGCGTTTTGTGCGACGCTGACGGCCCCGCTGCCCGCGTCAATCAGCTCGAACGCGTAGCTGGCGGCGTCTCGAAAGCGGCGCGCTTCAGCCAAATCATCCGCGTTTTGAAGCCCGAGCGGGATCCGCGCTTCGAGCTCCGCGAGCTCTTGCGACAGCGCCTGGCCGAGCTCCTGCGTCGCCTGCTCGCTGCCCACGACGCAGACCAAGCGCGGGCTTAAGCAACCCCGTTGATCGAAGAGGACGCTGTCCATGGCGATGGCCCGGGCCTCAGCGAGAACGTCGCGGTCGCTCGTGGCTTCCACGACCACCGCACCGAACCCCGAGCCATGGGGGTGCCAGACGACGCCCATCGGCAGTGTGGCGCGCAGCTTGACCAGGGTTTGGCTTGAGCCGTAGGCCCAGAGCTGAGCTCCCGGCGCGGGTAACAGCTCTGGCACCAACCGAAACAGTTCAGGTGTCAGCGCGTGCAGCGCCTCGGCCAGTGCGGGATCTCGGCGCGAGGCGCGTACGGTGACCTCACTGGAACACGCGACGCCGATCGCGATGGCGCGGAGCGCCGCCACGAAGACGTTGGCGGAGAGCAGCACGTGCGCCGCGGAGGCTTCGGGCACCGCCGTGAGCAAGGCGGCGAGCTCTGCAGGCGTAGGCTGCCCTTCCAGGCAGCGCTCGAGCCCGAGCTCGATGCCGGCCAGGGACAAGCCACTGGTCTTCGCAACGCGCTGGCGCAGCGCCGCGCCGGCTGGTGAAGAAGGCTGTCGCAACGTGTCGGCCGCCTGAAGAAGACGCCTGACCCGCAGCTCGCGGGCGTTGTGCTCAGCCACCGAGCAGCGCCTCAATTGAGAGCGAGCAGCCGCGCGCGGGGGCACCCGGTTGCCTGCCCAGGAGTTGGATGCCGCCGGGGACGCGCCGCACGAGGTCTTGCGTGACAACGCTCACGGCGCTGTCCACGTTGCCCAAGTCGACGAAGCGGGCCAGCCCAGGCTCGCCCTCCGCGACGGCGCGCAGCGTGACCGGATGAACGGGTGTCACGCGCAACCAGGCCGGCTCGACATAGGCTCTTTCTGCAGAGCTGGCGCGACCCTGGGCTAGGCCGCTTTCGGCGATCGTGGGCTCGTAGAGTTGGCTCGTGAGCTCGGTCATGCCGTATTCACCGACCACCCGGGCGGCGTCGAGTCCGAACGCGGCGCTCAGCTGCTGGCGCAGGTCCTCTGCCGAAATTTCTCGGGTGCGACCCTTGAATCCGCCCGTTTGCAGGACGACGCTGGTAGGCGGGAGCGGCAGCGGCGCTCCGCCAAGCTGGTCGAGCAGACGCAGCAGCGCAAAGGCCGTGGCGAGCACGAGCACGGGTTGCTGCGCGGTTGCAGCGCTTTCGGCCGCGCGCCGCAGGCCCGCGAGGTCGACGCCGCCCTCGTCGACCAGCCAGCAGGGCTCCGCGCTAGGGTCGCCGAACGCGGCCATGAAGCGCGCGAACATGTAGCCGAGCGACGAGGTGGGCGGCTCCGAGAGCCGAGGCGCGAGCGCGACCACGACGACGGGCCGGACGTGCTCGCCCGAGTCGCTTGCCCGGCGCAAGAGCGCGTGACGTCCGCCGAGCAGCGACAGTTGTTCGTAGCTGTCGCTACGGCGCATGCAGTGAAGGCCCTGGGCGGCCGTCGTCGTGCCGCTGGTAGCGAAACGCAGGCGGTCCAGCTCCGGCGGGTGACTGGCCACGCGCGTCAGCCGGAAGGCGTCGGCGGGGACGGCGGGAATGTCGTCGACCGAGGTGAGTTGAGCTTCGCGCGCCTTCAACAGTCGGCGAAATCCGGCTGAGGTCGCCAGCTGAAAATGCGCGATTTCCAAGGCAAGCTGGTCGAAGCTCTCCTCGCTCGCACCACGAGCGAACAGCTGCACGCGCGCATGTAGCCGGTCAGACGTCTCGATGAGCCGAGTCAGCTCCACGCAAGGTCCTTTCCACGCTTCAGGCCAGCCGTAAAGCCTGCTCGGCGATCACCGGCACAGAGCCCATCAGCACGTCTTCCGCGATGTTCAGCGCGGGCGTCAGCACGAGCACTTCGCGCTGCCCGCCGCCGCTGGAGCTGATGTAGCCCTGTTCAAGTAGCCGCTGCTGAAGCTGGCTGGCGCTGCCCGGGCGCTCCCCCAGATCGATACCGAGCATCAAACCCTGACCCCGCACCTCCCGCACCGGGGAGCTTCTACCCAGGGCTGCGCGCAGGGCGTCCCGATAGCGCGAGCCCAGCGAAAGCGCGCGTTCGGGAAGGTGCTGCCGGCTCAACTGGTCGAGCGTCGCGATGGCGGTGCCTGCCGCGAGTGGCGAGCCCGCGAAGGTGGAGGTGTGGACGACCTCGGGCTCTCGTCGCCAGTTCAGCATCACGGCATCGCGGCCAATCACGGCGCTCATCGGCAAACCCCCGCCCAAGCCCTTTCCCAGGCAGATCAAGTCTGGCACGACGCCGTCGGCCAGCGTAGCCAGCCACGCGCCCGCTCTTCCGAGGCCCGTCCAGATCTCGTCGGCGATGAGCAGCGCGCCGTGCTCGCGCGCTTGAAGGGCCACAGCGGCGAGCCAGCGCGGCGGCGGAATGACCACGCCCCCGCGCCCCAGCACTGGCTCGACCAGGATGGCGCCAACGCCGCCTCGGCGAAGCGCGGAGTGGCCTTGTTCTAGACTCCTGGCCGCGCCTGCCTCGTCGCTCGGGTAGGCGAGGAACTCGACCTTAGCGTTGAGCTCTTCCACGAAAGGCGCGCGGTAGCTTTCGCGGAGCCCGCAGGCTGACAGCGGGCCATAGCCGAGCCCGTGGTAGGCGCCCGTGAACGCCAGCACTCCGGATCTTCCGGTGGCAAGCTTGGCGGTCTTGAGGGCTGCGCTCACGGCGTCCGAGCCGGACTGCGCGAGGATGCCCTTGGCGCCTGGCTCTGGGAACAGCTTGGTCAGACGTTCCAGCAGCGCGATCTTCGCGTCTGCAGGGTAAACGTCACCCAGTGCCAAGAGCAGCCGATCGGCCTGAAGCGCAAGCGCACGACGCACGCTCACAGGTGAATGCCCCAGCAAGAGCGCTCCGAAACCGCCCGCCAGATCTACGTAGCGATTGCCGTCGACGTCGTGGACATTCGAGCCTTTGCCCGTGGCGTAGACGATGCTGGCGGGCGGGCCCGGCTTCGGCGTGGGCCCCATCGGCGCTGCCACGTGCTGGTGGCGCACGAGCCAGGTCCGGGAGTTGGGGCCGGGCGGCTTCACCACGAGCTTGGGCGCGAGGTCTTCGTGGTCCTGGGAGTCGGCTGCCGGGGTCACGAACAGACGCGGTTTCGGCCGCCGCGTTTGGCCTCGTACAGCTTCTCGTCGGCGCGTTGGATCAGATCGGCTGCCACCTTGTCGTTCTCGCCCATCAGCGCGGTGCCGATGCTCACCGTGACCGGGATACGTTCGCTCTGGAACACGAACGGGTGGTTGGCCACGCGCGCGCGCAGGCTTTCGGCCAAGGCGGCCGCACCTGGTAGTGGCGTCTCGGGCAACAGGATCACGAATTCTTCGCCGCCGTAGCGCGCGAACACTTCTTCGCGTCGGATGCGCTCCTGGACGATGCGCGCCAACTCCCGGAGCACGTGGTCTCCCGCCAAGTGGCCATACTGATCGTTGATGCGCTTGAAGAAGTCGATGTCGAACATCAGCAGGCTGAGGTCGCGGTCGTAGCGCCTTGCCCGCAGGACCTCCTTCTCCAGCGCCTCGAACAGCGCGCGCTTGTTGTGGATCTGGGTCAGACCATCGATGATGGTCATGCGGTAGATCTCTTCGTGGTACTTGGCCTCGGCGTCCGCGCCGGAGAGAAACTTCAGAATGCTGGGGCCGACCTTGATTCGGTCGCCGTTGACGAGCAGCTGCTCCCGCGGAATTTGCTCCTCGTTGACGTAAGTCCCGTTGGTGGAGCCGTCGTCGACGACGTACCAGGCGCCGGTGCGCCGCTCGAGGTGCGCGTGGCGCCGCGAGACCGAGTCCCCTTCGAGCACGATCTGGCTATCGGCGCCGCGCCCGAGCCGTGTGGGGCTCTTGTCGAGCACGAAGCGCTTTCCGAGCAGTCCCGGCTCCGCCGTGTAGATGACGACCAGGCAGTCGCTGGTGGGCGCCTCGTCCCCGGGCGCCTGCTGCACCACCTGGGTGACCCGAGTTTTTTCCTCGTACTCGGCCGTCACCGGGAGCCTCGCCCAGAGGCTCGGCGTGGCGCACCGGCCCCGGCTACACCCGCTGCGGGGTGCTCCGAGACTTGCTGTGCCCAGAACGGAAAAAACATAAGATTCCCGAACACTTCAGGGTAGCGCGCCCGATCCTAAACCGTCAAGCCGCCCACGCCGCGCTGCCCAAGGACCTGCACGGTCAGGTGGGGGCTGGACCGCCCCGCCCCTATAGGTGCGTTTCCGCCTGCAGGGAAGCCCGCACTAGGGCTCTGGCGCCCCATCACTTAGTAACCGAAATTGTTCGTGAAAATAGGTCGCATCAGCGTGTGAGCGTCACTTTCGAGAGGCCCCGGGGCTTGTCCGGATCCTGGCCGGTCGCCACGCAGAGCGCGTGCGCGAAGAGCTGACCGGCGACGATGGCGACGATCGGCGACACCCACTCGGGCACGTCGCTCGGCAGCTTGAGGCCGAACTGGGCGAGCTCAAGCACGTCGTCTCGATCCGAGATCGCCAGGGTGCGCGCTCCGCGTCGCTTCAGCAGCTCGAAGAGCGCCGGAATGTCCGCCTGGGTAGGCCCGCTGGGCGCGACCACGATCACCGGAAACTGCTCGTCGATCATCGCAACCGGGCCGTGCAGCAGATCGGCGACCGAGTAGGGCTCGGCCATGAGGTAGGACGTTTCCTTAATTTTCAGCGCGACTTCGAAGGCGGTGGCGTAGTTGAAGCCGCGCCCGAGCACGACCAACTTGCTCGCATCGGCGAAGGCCTGCGCTGCCGGAGCGATGCTGCTCTCCACGGAGGCGATGACCTGCTCCACGTAGTCTGGCACGCGCTCCAGTGTTTGAAGCCGGCTTGCGTCGCCTTCCAGGGTCGCGCTTAGCATCGCCAACGCCAAGAGCTCGGCCGTATAGCTCTTGGTCGCGGCGATAGCCTTCTCCTCTCCAGCGAAGAGCGGCAGCGTGAGCGACGATGCGGCGGCGAGCGGCGAAGCCGCGTCGTTCGTGATGGCGAGCGTGACGGCGCCCTGCGCGGAGGCGGCCGAAAGCACGCCCACGATGTCCGGCGATTGCCCCGACTGACTGATCCCGATCACTACCGCTCGCCCCAGGCGCGGGGTGACCCCGTAGAGCGAAGTGAGCGAGGGCAGCGCGAGCCCGACGCCCAGCCGGTTGTGCGCGCCGAACACATACTGCGCGTAGCGTGCCGCATTGTCCGAGGTGCCGCGGGCCGCGATCAGCACCCATTCGGGTCCGAACGCCTTGAGCGCGGCCACGGCTTTGGCGACGGGTTCGCGTCCCGCCTCGAGCAAGCGGCGCAGCGCCGCGGGCTGCTCAAGGATCTCACTCCGGAATTGACTCTTCTGGCTCATGGTCTGGCTGGCTCTATAGCAGGCAGCGTCGAAAACTGCCTGCGCTCCGTCGGAAACAGTCGCCCGAATGAGCAGATCTGCAAACGGCCCGGCGCGCGTGCCCGGCTAGGCTCGTGCGCAGTTTGGAACCGAATCTGTCCGCACTTTGCCCGCGTCCACGGCAGCTCACGTTGGGACTGGGTGCGCTTCGGCTGCGCTGTGAACCGACCGTCGAGCTCCACGCTTGCGCCGGTACCCCGGCTGCAGCCCGCCTTGCTCGTCTAGTACAGGAGGCTCGCCTTGCTCCTTGCGATGAGGCTGCTTCACGCATCGAGCTTCGGGTTGGCGAGGGACCGCCGGGCGACGAAGCTTACCGGTTGGTGATTGACCAGGCGGGCGTGACCCTGCACAGCAATACACCGGCGGGGCTGTTTTACGGGGTGTGCACACTCGGACAGTTGCTGGCGCTGGGGCGGCAAGCTGACTGCTTGACGCTGCCCTATCTGCGCATCGAAGACAGCCCGAGCTTCGCTCGACGCGGCGTGATGCTCGACATCAGTCGCGACAAGGTCCCGACTCTGGCGACCTTGCTGGGGCTCGTGGATCTCCTGGCCTCGCTGAAGCTCAACGAGCTGCAGCTGTACATGGAGCATACGTTTGCGTACGCGGGGCACGAGGCTGTCTGGCGGGAGGCCAGTCCGCTGACCGGCCCCGAGGTCGAAACCCTGGACCGCTATTGCCGAGAGCGTCACGTCGAGCTCGTCCCCAACCAGAATAGCTTCGGGCACATGCAGCGCTGGCTCAGCCACGAGCCCTATCGCCGCGACCTGGCGGAGGCCCCCGACGGCTTCGAGCATGCCTGGAACCCGACGCGCGAACCCTATGGGCTGTGCCCAACGGAGCCCCGCAGCCTGGCGTTTCTGAACGATCTCTACGATCAGCTGCTGCCGCATTTCACGAGCCGCACGTTCAATGTCGGGCTCGACGAAACCTTCGACCTTGGCCTGGGTCGTTCGAAGCAGCAATGCGCGGCGCGCGGGACCGAGCGTGTCTACTTGGAATTTCTGAGCCAGATCCACGCTGCCGTCGCGCGGCGCGGCTTCACCATGCAGTTCTGGGGTGACATCATCATCAAGCGGCCCGAGCTCATTCCGGAGCTGCCCCGGGACGCGATCGCGATGGAGTGGGGCTACGAGCACGACCACCCCTTCGACGAACACCTGGCGAAATTCGCGGCCGCCGGCCTGCGCTTCTACGTGTGCCCCGGAACCAGCAGCTGGAACAGCATCGGCGGCCGCGCCGAAAACGCCCTGCTGAACATCGCGAACGCGGTCAAGCATGGCGCGCAGCACGGCGCCCTGGGCGTCTTGAACACCGACTGGGGCGACAACGGCCACCTGCAGCCCCTGTCGGTCAGCTACCTGGGCTTCGTGGCGGGCGCGGCCATGTCCTGGAACGCCGCCGACGCACTCGCACCACTTGAGCTGCCGGTCGCCGAGTGGCTCGAGGCGCACGTGTTCGACGACGCGGCCGGGGTCTTGGGCGAGGCGGCGCGCGATCTTGGCAACGCCTACCGCGAGCTGGGTTTTCGCCCGCACAACGCGTCGGCGCTATTTTACTTCGTGGCAGGCCGC
>JANNWK010000091.1:0-1777 GCA_031408355.1 Myxococcales bacterium | reverse complement strand
GTCCAGCTTCAGATCGAGCCGCAGGGGGCAATCCGCCCGGGAAAGCTGGGGCGCTTATGCGCGGGCAAACGCTGCCGTTGGCTCTAGCGGAGACCCTCGCCGGCTGTCGCCCAGCGGCCAGGAGAGCCGATGCTAGCCCGCCTCTCGATCCACCTCAAGTTGATGCTCCTCGCGGGAGCGCCCGTCCTTGGCGCGCTCGTGATGGCGATGCTGATGGCGGGCGACGCGCGACGCGACGCGCACAGCGCAGCGGCGCTGGGTTCACTTGAGGCTCTCGCTCACCTGTCGGCACGGATGGGCGGCATGGTCCACGTGCTCCAAAAAGAACGTACCGAGTGCGCCCTGCGCGTCGGACTCAAGGAGCCCGCGGCGCCGGCGCTCCAGGAGCGCTTCGCCGCCACCGACCGCGCCCGGCGAAGCCTTCACGAATTCCTGGTTGGACACCAGGTTGGGGCCCTACCCCCGCGCCTCGCACGCGACCTGGACCTGGCCTTGAACCGCCTACTCGGCGTCCAGGCCCAGCGAGAGTTGGCCCTGTCCGGAAAACAGCCCATCGCGGAGCTGCTCGCCTACTACGAAGCGGTCAATCGCCACCTGATCGGCGCCACCGCAACCCTTTCGCAGATCACCCATGACGGGGAGATGCTGCGCGCCATCGCTGCGCTCGTGGCCGTGATGGAGATTAAGGAGCGCGCAGCGCAGGAGCAGGCGCTCTTGGGGTACGTCTTCGCTGTCGACGCCTTTCCTCCTGGTACCTACAAGGATTTGGTCACCCTGCTCACGGAGCAAGCGGACTATGTGAACGTGCTGGAGGTCAACGCCAGCGACGCGGTGACCCAGCGTTTCAAGGCACAGCTCACCGCCCCGGCGTTCAGGCTCGCCGCGGAGCTGCGCAAGATCGCTATCGAAACCATCGACGACGAACTGGAGGTCCATGCAGAGGAGTGGGTTTTTGTCCAAGGGCTCGCCGTAGAGCAGCTGCGAACACTAGTGATCTCACTCAACCGGGATTTGGCGACCGCGGCCCTGGCCAAGGAGGCGACGATCACACGTTCGTCGCGGATTTCCTACGGAATCAGCGCCGGGGTGGTGCTGTGCTCGGCGCTCCTGGCGTGGTGGGTTGGACACGGAGTCATGCGCTCGGTCAGCCACCTCGCGCGCGCGGCGGAGCGCATCCGGCAGGAGCAGGATTTCAGCATTCGAGCAGTGAAGAGTAGCGACGACGAACTCGGGCATCTGACCGACGCCTTCAACCAAATGTTGTCTGGGCTGCAGGCCCGCGACAGTGAGCTACAGGCCCACCGTGAGGGCCTCGAGCAGCTCGTCGAGCAGCGGACCCAGGCACTTCGGCAGCGCAACGACGCGATGCGTTTGGTCCTGGACCACGTGGACCAAGGCCTAGCCACCATCGCCCCGGACGGGCTGCTCGCGCCTGAACGTTCGCGGGCGTTCGACCAATGGTTCGGCGCCCCGAGCGGCTCCGATACCCTCGCCGAGCGCCTGGGCCAAGACAACCCGACGGATCGCGCCGCGTTCGCGCTCGCCTGGGACCAGGTCAGCGAGGGCTTCTTGCCGCTCGACGCCGCGCTCGACCAAATGCCGCAGCGCATGGCGCTTGGCGAGCGCCACTACCAGCTTGCGTATCGGGGTATCGAGGAGGGCGCAGAGTTCAAGGGGGCGCTGCTCATCGTGACGGACATCACCCTCGAACTGGCTCGCCTCAAGCTGGTAAGCGAACAGAACGAGCTCATCCGCATCTTCGAGGCCGTGGCCCGCG
>JANNWK010000090.1:0-5003 GCA_031408355.1 Myxococcales bacterium | reverse complement strand
GCTTTCGGGCGCTCCGTTCGGCGTGAGCTGCTACGGATCCTGCCCGAGTCACCGCCCGTGCGACTTGACCCGTCGCATGTGGTCTTCAAGGCCTTCTACATCCTGGATCGCCCGGTCGGGCGCATCCTGGGTCCACCCACCATCGACGCCATCGTGCGCGGCAAGAACGCGCAGGTCCTGCTGCTCTCGCACGACCTACTGGGCGCGTTGGCGCGCTCCGAGGACGGCGGGTTCCCACTCCCAACGGAGCCCGCGAGCTACGAACAACGCCAACACGCCATCCGCTTCGCCGTAAACATCGCGATGTACGTGCTCTGCTCTGACTACAAGGATGATCAGGTGCACGCTCCCTTTCTGATGCGCCGCCGGGCACAGGCTCGATGACTCGAAGCTTCGGTCTGGCCGAGGGCGTTGGCCCTGGCCTGCTCTGGTCGGTCGGCGCGCTGCTGGCGATCTGGCTAGTGCTCGCCCTCGTAGAAACCCGGCTTCGCCGCGCTTCCGTCTGGGTAGGAGTGTCAGGCTTGATCGCGGCCCTGCTTGTCGCCGCCGCGCTCTTGCGGCCAACGCGCGTCCACGAGCGTGGGACCGAGCTGTTCCCGAAGGTCGTGGTGCTCGTAGATCGTTCCTGGCGGATGGGCCTCCGCGAGGGCGAGGCCAGCCGCGACGAGCTGGCCACAGCCGCGGCCTACCGCCTTCAGAAACACCTGAGATCGGCACGGGTCGAGCTGCTCGGATTCGGTGAAGGCAGAGCCCAACCGCTGGCCCCGAACGACGCTGCCGGCGCCAACCGGCCCACTGACAGCGACCTTGGGGCGGCACTGCGCGGACTTGGCGCAGCCGCAGGTGAGCGCCCCAAGGCCGTCGTGGTCGTGAGCGATGGCCGCTTCACCAGCCCGACGGAAGCTTCGACGCCTGAAGCGCTGCGAGCGCTGGGTGAACGGATCGGCGCCCCGATCCACACCCTGCGGGTCGCCGACTCTGCCCCCCCCGACGCGAGCATTCGTCGCGCCGCCAGTGCCGGCGCCGCAGTGGCGCACCAGAAGCTCAGCTTGCAGCTGCAACTTGCTTGCTCGGGAGGCCTTGCTTGCGATGAGCTACCGATCACAGTCGAGGAGCTGCTGCACGGCGAGCCGCCGGCCCTGCTGGCGCAAGGCAGCGCCAAGATCCGTGAGGGCAACGCCACCGTCGAGCTACCGTTTACCCTCGACCGCGCAGGCCGGCGACTGGTCCGCGTGAAGCTACAAGCGCCCGAGGGCGATCAGGTGCCTGAGAATGACGCGCGGATCCTGACCTTCGACGTGACGCGCGAACGCTTGCGGGTCCTGCACGTCGCGGGCCGCCCCACCTATGACGTGCGCGCGCTGCGCATGTGGCTCAAGGCGGACGAGTCGATCGACCTGATTGCCTTCTTCATCCTGCGAACCAACAGCGACGCTACCCAGACCAGCGACGACGCCGAGCTTTCACTGATCCCCTTCCCCGTCGACGAGCTCTTCACCGAGCACCTCCCGTCCTTCGACGCCGTCATCCTGCAAGACATCGACGCGGTGGAATACAAGCTTGCGCGCCACCTGCCAGCGCTCGCGCGCTACGTGCGGGCCGGTGGGGGCCTGATCATGGTCGGCGGTCCGTCGGCCTTCGCCGGTGGCGGCTACGCGCAGAGTCCCCTCGCTGAGGTGCTGCCTGCCACACTTCCCGAACATGGGCCGCCCTTCGATACCGCCCCCTTCGAACCCCGCACCACCGAGGCGGGGCGCGCGGCACCCAGCCTGCGCGCCGTGCGTGAACTCTTCGGCGACAAGCTACCCCAAATGCAAGGCACGAACAGCCTGGGGCCAGCGCGCCCAGGATCCATCGTCCTCTGGGAACACCCAGAGCGGCGCGCCGGTGGCGCCCCCATGCCCGTGCTTTCGCTGGGTGAAAGCGGCGATGGCCGCTCAATCGCCCTCGCGGTGGACGGAACGCATTTGCTCGAATGGAGCGAGCTGTCGGAGCGCGGCGCCGGCCGCGCCTACGGGGCACTGTGGGAGGGACTCGTGGGGTGGCTCATGCGTGATCCTCGCTACGAATCCGCGCGCGTCGAGCTTGTGCACGAGTGCCGGGCCGGCGCGCCAGTAGCGCTCAGCGTGACGCGCCTGCCTGGCCCGGCCGTGGAGCTCAAGCTCAGCCTCACGCCGCTCGGGGTGAGCACACCACCGACCCTCGCCTTGCCCGCGCAGAAGCTACGCATGGAAGCCAGCGTCGAGACGCTGACCGCGCCGCTTGGCACGCTCGACGAGGGCGGCTACTCAGCGACGGTGCAGGTCGGCAGCGCTCCTCCGGCGCGCTTCGATTTCGCCTGCGAGCGCGGCGGGGCGGCATTCGCCGACTCCCGGCCCGATCCCGCACGAATGCAGAGCCTCGCGCAGGAAACGCAGGGCACAAGTCTCAAGGCTGAGGACCTGGAAAGCCTCGACCCGCCGCCCGCTACACGGGTCGCAGCGGAGCGCGTTAGCACCCCGCTCTTGCCGGCTTGGCTCTGGGCGTTCGCCGCTTCGGCCAGCCTTGGCGCCCACTGGTTCGTGCGGCGCCGCACCGGGCTCGTCTAGGTCTCGCTTCTCACGACCGCAATGGCAACGCCCGAGCCGAGCGCGGGCACGCGGCGCAGCGCGATCCCAAAATCGCGACCTTCGATCTCCTCCGCAGCGTCGACAACGGCCTCTCCCTGAGCGCGCCCGAGCAGACCGCTGTCGGCGATCTTCTTGGCGTTCACCTCGGGCGAGATCGGCGCGCCGAACACTTCCTTCTCGACGACAACATAGACGTAGAGCAGCGGTTCCTTGCTGCCCTGGGCGAGCTCCGCCTTCACCTGGCTGCGTAGTTGGTTTTCCAGGCGGTAGGCATAGGCCGACCAAGACCAACCAGTGACGAACAGTCCCCGCACCTGGCCGGCAGCTCCGACCGGCGCCGCCACCGCCCATTGCCCGTCGCCACGCCCGCGCACCCTGGCCGCCTCCGGCATGCTGCCCCGCGTCTCCACGAACTTGCCGCCGCTTGCCGCCTTCAACTCCCCGAAGGCCGCGAACAGGTTCTTACCCGCCAGCGCGTCATGTTCTTGGTCACTCCTCAGGATGACGCCGTTCAGGTCGGCCACGAGAAAGAACGTGCTCTTGGCCGTGCGCAGATCCTGAATCCGATTTCGCGCCAGCTCGAGCGCGATTTGCGCCTCTGTCGCGTTCTCGCCTGGCTTATCGCTGGCGAAAAAGCTCTCCAACTGCTTGGCCCCCAGCGGCAATCCCCGCTGGACCTCCTCAACATCTGCCTTCGCCGCGACAGCCAGAAACTCAACGTGCAGTTTGGCTTTCTGTCGGCTGACCTCGCCGCTCTTGGTACACGCGACAACTGAGGCCGATAAAAGAATGACTATGGCCGCGCATGTAGGCAAACGTCGCATGCAAAGCAGCCTACGCGAATCCGCGCGCATCACAATTCTGAAACCCACTTCCGCGGGTTATTGCCCGCCCATTGCACTTATGAAACAGCGCGCTTGCGCGTTGAGCGTGTTGAGCGTGTTGAAGGATGGCGGCTTGGGGATGGCGGAGGTGCGCCCGCTCTGCTAGTTTACCAAGGTTAGGCGGAGTGCGTTCCCGCGCTCGTGCCGGAAAGCTTGTGCTGAACCGACACTCAACTCCCGCGCCCGCGCTGAGGGCCCCGCCAGGCAATCGGCTGTCTGACGCGCCGCCACGTCCGAACGACGAACGCGGTTGTCGGGATTCTTTTTTCGCGTTCCGAGGCCTCGTCACCCCCGAGGAATTGTCGGTGGTCTTCCAACCCATCGTCAACATGAGCGACGGCAGCCTATTCGCGCACGAAGCGCTGGTTCGCTGCTCCAGGCCGGAGCTGGCCAATCCGCTGGTTCTGTTCGAGCGAGCCCTGGCGGCTGGCTGCGTCGGTCGCCTGGGCCGGATGATTCGTGACATCGCCGTCCCGCTGTCCGCCGGGCGAGCCGTGTTTATCAACGTGCATCCGCAAGAGCTTCAGGAGGGCTGGCTCGTCCGCCCCGACGATCCCATCTACTCGCACGACGCCGAGATCTTCTTGGAGATCACGGAGTCGGTGCCACTCACCCACTACGCCTTGTGCCTGAGCGTGCTGCGCGAGGTGCGGGCCAGAGGTGGCATCCACCTCGTGGTCGACGACCTGGGCGCAGGCTACAGCAACCTCAAGCGCATCGCGGACCTCGAGCCGTGCGTGGTCAAGCTCGACCGCGACTTGATCATGGGCGTCGATCAGAATCAGCGACAGCAGCAGCTGGTCACCAGCGTGGTGAGGCTCTGCGACGACTTGAAGGCCACCGTGGTGGCCGAGGGAATCGAAACGGAGGACGAGCTTTCAGCGCTGCGCGACACGGGCGCGCACTATGGGCAGGGCTTTCTCTTCGCGCGCCCGGCCTATCCCATGCCGACCGTGACCTGGCCGCCTTGCGCCCCGCGGCCAAGCCTAGGCTGCGGCCCCGCCGCCCAGGTACCGCTGCGCTGAAGGGCCCGTGGCGCGGCTACAGCAGGTCGTGCGCGTCGCTCAGCACGGCTTCCACGTGACCCGTAACCTTCACCCCTCGATAGGTCTTCTTGATGCGGCCATCGCTGCCGACGAGGAACGTGCTGCGCACGACGCCCATGTATTTTCGACCGTAGTTCTCCTTCAGCTGCCAAACCCCGTAAGCGTTAGCCAGGCTCGTCTCAGGATCCGAAAGCAGCGTGAACGGCAGCCCATACTTCTTGCTGAAGCGCGCGTGGCTTTCGACTGAATCCGGGCTCACGCCCAGCACTCGCAGCCCCTGCTTGCCGAAACGCGCAAAGCTATCGCGAACATCACAAGCTTCCGTCGTGCAGCCCGGCGTGTCGTCCTTCGGGTAGAAATAAAGCAGGTAGGGCTTGCCCGAAAGCGAGCTCGACGAAAGCACCGCGCCCTTTTCATCCGCCAAAGCGAACGACGGCGCCTTGCTGCCGACTTCGGGAAGCGAG
>JANNWK010000089.1:0-2768 GCA_031408355.1 Myxococcales bacterium | reverse complement strand
CACCGCGTCGCTCACGAAGCTGCTCAGCGACTTGGCCCGCCCGCGCTTGACCGCCTGCTTGGCCGCCGCCAGGACGTCGCTCGCCATGGTTACCGCCACCTTGGTGGTTGACATACTTTTATCATACCAGCGCCCCCGGCGTACCCCAAGCCGAAAACGTGATGGGCTCTGGATGATCGAGCCGCAACCGCGCCAATCGACCACATTGTAGGGGGCAGGTCGGCTGCCACGCCCGGCCTGGCCCGTTTTGAATGCACCGACGGCTCGCAAGTCGCCGTGCAGCAGTTGTGTGATGAGGTCCCGGATTGTCCCGACGGCTCCGACGAAGGTCGCTGCCTGTAAGTCTCGCAGAAGGTGGGGGACCACCACTTGCTAATCATCGTGACTCAAGTATGATTCACGTCGCATGAAAACCGCGACAATTCGCGACCTGCGCACCCGATTTCCGGAGGTTCGGAAGCTCCTCGAACGCGAGGGCGAGGTGGTGGTGACAGACCGAGGCAAACCGGTCGTCGTGCTTCGGAATTACGACGCGCGTTCTGAAGGTGCGATCGCAACCGTCGCGTATTACGAGCGCCTTCGCCGTCGCATGCCCAAGCGCTTGTCCAAGGCAGGGCAGCGCGCCCTCGACGAGGCGGATCGTGCCGAGCGCTGAGCAAGTTTACGTCGACCCGAGCGCACTCAGAAGCCTCTATGTGCACGACGACCGCGCGCTGCGGTTCTGTGGGTGGAGGCAACGCATCGGTGGCTCGCTGCCCCTCACCCGGTTCGGCCGCAGTGAGATCGTCAACTCCGTTCAACTGGCGGTCCATCGCAAGCTCATCGACGCCGACGCTGCACGGGGCGCCATTGCGGATCTCGATGATGACCTTAGTGAGGGCCGGTTGACGCTCGTTGACGCGCTATGGCGACGCACGCTCGATCTTGCTACCGAGCTGAGCACGCAGCACACTGCGAAGCTAGGGACCCGAACGCTCGACGTCCTCCATGTCGCCACCGCGATCGTGCTCGGAGCCACTCATTTCGTTTCCTACGACCACCGGCAGTCAGCGCTGGCCAAAGCTGTACGTCTCAAGATCCTCGCGCCCTGAAGCTGCGCGCGGTGAAGGCTCGCTGACAGATCGCGCGGACCGCCTCGACAGAATAGTCCTTCGCACGACGCCTGAGCGAGCCATCGAGCGCGACGCGGTCATTTCGTGCCGACGGCCACGACCAACTCGCACGGACCCACGAAGGCTCCGTCACGCTCGAACTCGCCGAGCGCGCGCCCGACCTCTTGCCATGCCGCGTCGCGCCCCGCTCGCTCCAGACCCGACAACATTTGATGTAAGGCGCCGAACGATTCCTGCTCGAAACTCAGGCAAGCGGCGGCGGACTCCATGCGGAGCGGCGCCTGAATCCTCTCCGCTCTGACGTCGGAGAATCCGGCCCTTGCGAAGGCCTCCTCCAGCACGCCGGGCCCACCGAGACTGAACGGACCAGGTTGACCGGGTGCGGGCGCCCCAAGCTGAGCGTGCCGGCGAACAACCGCCACCGGCGCGCTGAAGAATCCGTTCTGTGCGGGCGTCGAATAGACGATGGCCGCGACGCGCCCGCCCGGGACGAGCACGCGACGCATCTCGCTCAGCGCCCGCTGTTGGTCGGGAAAGTAGATCAGGCCGACACGCGAGACGACCACGTCGAACGTCGCATCCTCGAGCTCAAGCTGTTCACCGTCCATGGCCCGCGTAGCCACGTGGGCAAGCCCGGCGCGCTTGGCCTCGGCGGCCGCGAACTCCAGAATTGTGGGCGAAATATCGGTCGCGAGCACGCTGCCCCCAGGGCCAACACGGCCCGCAATCTGCAGCGTCTGATCGCCCGCTCCCGCCGCGACGTCGAGCACGCGCGCGCCTGACGCCACGCTTGCCAGATCCAGCATCCGGTCGGTGGCGGGGCCGAGCCAGCTTCTGAGCGTGGGCGCCCAGCGGTGCCAAGCCTCCGCGGCTGCCTCCCATTGGTCGCGGGCCGTGGTCTTGTACTTCACGGCATCGAACGTCGCTTGGCTACTCATGGCTTGCGTCTTCCTGTCGGCGCTGTTGCCGACCAGGCAGACCCTAAGTCCAGAAGCCCTGGCGCGGTGCTGAGCGATGCTCAGCCAGAGCTGAAGCGCGCTCAGGTCAGAAACTGCGCTTGCGCGGCTTCTCGGCGAGGCCAAAGCCGAGCGCGGTCTTCTTCACCAACTGACGCAGCCAAGCGTGGGCCGGATCGTCGTCGAAGCGTTCGTGCCAATAGGCTTCTTCAGGGTAGGTTGGAAGCTCCAGCGGCGGCGCCAGCACTTGCAGCGGCACCAACCGCGCGAAATAGCGAATCAGCATGCTGGGACCGGTCAGCAGCAGATCGGACTCGGCAATGACGAGCGGTGCGGTCATGAAGTAGCGCACCCGCACCGCGACGCGGCGCCGCTCACCGAGCTTCGCGAGGGCCTGGTCAATCCAAGTCGGCGCCGTGTCGTCCCCCAGCGTGATCACGAGGTGCGGTGTTTCGATGTACGTGCGCAGGTCGAGTTGGCCGCGAACGACCGGGTGCTCCTTGCGCACAGCGCACGCGAAGCCTTCGGTGTACAGGTCCATGCGCCGAATGGCCGAGGAGTGATCGACAATCGCGCCGAGCGCGAGATCTAGCTCGCCCGTCTCTAGCAACCAGGCGTTGCCTCGCCGTGTGCTGGGCACGACATCGAGCACGACGCCGGGCGCTTCGAGCGCGATGACTTCGAGCAGCGCGGGCAGCAG
>JANNWK010000088.1:0-11684 GCA_031408355.1 Myxococcales bacterium | reverse complement strand
ACTTGACCCCCTTTCAGGCCGTGCCCGGTGCGAGCGTGAGTGATGTCGCGGCGGGCCTGGGCGCCTTCTACTACTCGATTGAGGTGGCCGCCGCCGTCGAGCTCAAGCTGGAGGGTGATCCTGAGCGCGTCCGGGCGCTCTTCCTGCCGCTGGAGGGAGCAGCGCTAAGGCCAAAGCTCGCCCAACCCTTGCCGGTGGTGGTCGAGCAAGCGGGAGTCGTGGTGGTGGCGGGGCAGAGCCGGCTGCGCACGGATGCTCCCTTCAGTTTGCGCGCCGAAACCCCAACAAAAGAGCCGCTCGGGAAGCCGGGCGCCGAGGAAGGCTCGGCTTCGTCCGGGAGCTGCTCGCTCGGCTCCGTGCGATCCACGAGCGCTGGGGACTCGGCCGCGATACTCTGCGGGCTGCTGGCTCTGTGGCTCTGCCGAGCGACGGCTCGCCGCGCAAGGTTCCCGAAAGGTTAAGATGCAGGCGCTCAGAACTTCTGCCCGTTGGGCCCGACGAGCTTTGGCGAGTGCCACGCTACTGACCCTCACTGCCGGCTGCGGCTCGACAGCGATCGACGCGCAGGGAATGGGCGGAACGGGCAGCAGCAGCGCAGGCGGCGACCCGACCGACATGAAGGGAGGCACGGCCGGCGCGGCGTCCGTGACGATGAGCGCCTGCAGCGGAGCACTCCGCCAAACGCTCGGGCTCGTCAGCGAGCAGTCGGAGGGCGAGGTAGCGGTCCTGGAGGGCGACGCCGCCTCTGAAATGGTCCTCTACGTCGACGCCTCCGCGGGCGGCGTCGGCGGACGAGACGGCTACCCCTGGGTCTACGTGTCACTGGCCTCGGGCACGAGCGTGCCCCTCACCGATCTTGAGGCGCTGACTTCAAACGCTTGGGATCTGGCCTTCAAGCGCTTCGTGGTGCGCACCAATGGTCGCGACAGCGGGCCCGGAGCCGGCGGGGCTCTGCGAGTTAGCTTGCCGTGGGCGAGCGTGGACGCCAGCACGCTCGGTTCGCGCGCACTGCCCACCGAGGACTGGTTCGACGACGACTGCAACCTGACCGTCGACCCGAACGGCGAGCTGGTCACCACCTTCACGGGCTGGAGCATGTACAACGAGGCGACCCACACGCTTTCGGCCGGACCCTTCGTGTTCTTGGTGCGTGGCGCGCAAGGCGCACTCTACAAGGTTGCGATTCTTGACTATTACTCGAGCCCGAGCGGCAAGCAGGGCAGCCTCGCCGGGCGCTACAAGCTGCGCGTAGCGCCGCTCAACTAAGCGGGATCACGATGCCTGCCGCGCGCGCCGCGAGTCGAAGCCTGGTTCTGCTGGGCCTGCTAGTGAGCGCGGCGTGTGGCAACACGAGCCACACGCCAGCGCAGCTCACGCTGCCCATCCTGGGCGGAGCGCCCGCCCCCGAGGCCAGCGGAGTCGTGGAGATCATTAACTTCGCCGGCGGGCAGTGTTCGGGCTCGCTCATCGGTCCCCAACTGGTCCTGACAGCTCGCCACTGCATCGCCGACACCATGGTGGACGACCGAGCTGTCCGCTGCGGGGAGACCCTGTTCACGGATCAGGACAGCGCCGGGGCCGTATTCGTGGTGTCCCTGCCCGACGGCAGCGAGGATCCGCAAGACTACCTAGCCGTATCGGCGATCCACCTACCCGACGCCAGCGACGCAGATCTGTGCGGCACGGACGTCGCGCTCTTGGTCCTGAGGACGCCGCTGGCCGGGGTCACGCCGCTCATTCCCCGCGTGGACATGGAAGTGGAGCCGGGCGAGGCGTATTCAGCGGTGGGTTACGGCATCGACGAGTCGGTCGCCGGAAGACCCTCCGGTGTGCGCAAGCGACTCGAAGGGCTGACCGTCACCTGCGCGGGCACGGACTGTGCGCTCCCCGATGTTCGCGCCAACGAATGGGTGGGTTCGGGCGGCCCCTGTTCGGGAGACTCGGGCGGCCCAGCGCTCGACAGCGCGGGGCGCGTGGTGGGCGTCGTATCTCGCGGCAAGGATCCGTGTCGCGAGCCCGTTTTCAGCAGCGTCGCGGCCCGCGCGGATTGGCTCAAGACCATGGCCCTCGAGGTAGCCCAAGCAGCGCACCAGTCGCCCCCCAACTGGGCGCAGGGATTGTCGAGCGACCCGCGCTTTCACGCGGCAGTGGGCGAAGTCTGCCAAGGACCCGAGGACTGCCCGAGCGGGTACTGCGCCGACGACGGCAGCTGTACCCGCGCCTGCAGCGACGATGGCCCGTGCCCCAGCGACTACGAGTGCCAACCCGCGACCGAACGTTGCGCGGCCCTCACCGAGCCGCTCGACGCCAGCTGTTCGCTGGCTCGAAGCCGAGCCTCGAGCTGGTTCGCCTGGCTCATCGGCCTAAGCGGGTACTTCGTATGGCGTGCTCGAAGGCGGGGGCGCAGCTAACCAAGCCACGCTGGAGCCGAGCCGAGCCGAGCCGAGCCGAGCCGAGCCGAGCCGCTACTTCTCGCTGCTGGCCTTGAACGGACGAACGTTCTGCAGAATGAGGTAAGAAGTACCGCCGGAGTTGGGCAGACGAAATGCGCCCTGACTCTTGAGCACGAACGAGGCCGCCGTCGCCGCACCCCAAGCGTCGTGCTCCTGAGCCGGCCATTTGGCGTCCGTCAGCCGCCCGTAGGCCCGGCTCTTCCCGTACTCGCGGACGGCGTCGAGCTTGCCGGTCAGACGCTTGTCGATGACCGGATTGTCCCAGCCCCACAGCCATGTCTTGGACTTAAGTGAGAAGGAGCCCGCGAAGACCACGTTTGCGCGCAATGCCGGCTGCTCACCCTTGAAGAAGATCACCTGGCCGTCGGCCACATTCCAGTCGTATTTCGCGAGAGCCCCGACGCCGAACTCCTTCTCGAGCTTGTGCTGCGCCTCGTCCTGGTAGACGCGCGCTCGTTCGACCAAAGCCGCATAGTCCTTGGGCTCGCGCGAACAGCCGAGCAATGCCAAGCAGGCGAAGATGAGCAAGCGGAGAAGATTGGGCATAGCGGGGACGCGCAGGAACGGGCGTGTGGACCGGAGATCCGAGCGGGCGTTGGCCGCGGGTTGGGCGGGGCTTGGGCGCGGCTTGGGCGCGGGGTATGGGGTATGGGGTATGGGCGTGGGGTATGGGACGCGGCGGACGGGGCGGGACGGGGCGGGACGGGGCGGGACGGTATCAGGCGATGAGCAGGGCTCGCCAGGGGCAAACGTTCACGCTGGCCAGAACCGCGGACGCTCCGCTTCTTCCAGCGGTCCCGCAGCACTTCAGTCCAGGCGCGGCGTCGCGAAGCGAGCGGCGCGATGGCTCGCCGCTTGCCCACCGGAGCGCGCCCTCTCCGGGCTCGATCTCTCGTCAGCGCCCGCGCGGGTCGACCTTCACCCAAGTGGGTCCGTTCTCGCATGCGACCGTCTACGCCCACGTGGGTCCGTTCTCGCATGCGACCGTCTACGCCCACGTGGGTCCGTTCTCGCATGCGACCGTCTATGCCCACGTGGGTCCGTTCTCGCATGCGACCACGTGGGTTGCGCGGGCGCATGCGCCGACGTGGGTTGCGCACGCATGGCGTCAGGCGATCTGGAGGCCTGCGAACTCGAAGCAGGAACTCGAGCGTGAACCAGGAAAAAAAAGACCACTGTCCAGTCGATTTGTCTCGACAGCCTCCGCGCAGACAACGCATCGCGCGCCGCAGCTCGGTGGTAAGGGGGACTTTACGGGGCAAAGCATGCCCCGGAGCGAGCCTTCCGCGCGTCGAACCACTGCGAACGCGCCTCAACTGCCGAAAGCGCGTCAGCGAGCTCCGGGCAGACTCGAAAATCCTCGTGGTATGCAGAAGCGTCACTTCATCAACTCGGCGGGAGCAGGCGACATGATGGGCAACACGGGGCGCGGGCTCAACGACTCAGACCAGCGCGGGCTTAACGACTCAGACCAGCCCGGGCTTAACGACTCAGACCAGCGCGGGCTTAACGACCAGCTGGGCCGCGGTCACGCTGACGACACCGACTGGCACCAGGCGCATGAGGCTCTGCTCAACCTGGCCAATTCGCGCGCAGGACTCGACTTCGAGGAAGGGCGCTGGCTTGTGCTGGCGCACCGCTACGCTGCGCATGCGCGGCTCGGCTACGGGTCCTTTGCCGAATACGTGGAGCGGCTGTTCGGTTATTGCCCGCGGCTGACTTACACCAAGCTCCGGGTCGCCGAGGCGCTCGCTACGCTGCCCCGTCTGGCGCAGGCACTCCGAGACGGCCGTACCAACTGGTCGGCGCTGCGTGAACTCACACGCGTTGCGACTCCCGAAACCGAAGGCGCTTGGTTGACGGCCGCGCACGATCTCACCGTCCGTCAGGTCGAAAGGCTCGTTTCTGGGCACGTTCGCGGGGACCGGCCGGGGGACGCGGCGCGGCCGGAAGCGAGGCGCCACGTGCTTCGCCTCGAGGTCTCGAGCGACGTACTGACAGCGTTTCGCGAGGCGATGACGCGGCTCCGTCGCGACGCTGGAGAGCACTTGGACGACGAGGCGGCTCTCCTGCTGATGGCGCGGCTCGTCTTAGGCGGACCGAAAGACCAAGGCCGCGCAAGCTACCAGGTGGCACTGACGGTATGCGAGAGTTGCCGCCGCGGAACGCAGTCTGGGAGCGGAGCGTGCGTGGACGTCGGCGCCGAGGTGGTCGCAATGGCCGCCTGCGACGCGCAGTATCTGGTGCTGCGTCCCGCGCAGACGGACCCATTCAGTCGCAAGCAAGCGGACCACGATCCATCCATCCATCGCGAGTCCGCGAGTCGCAACGCACCCGCGGGCGCTCGGCGTCCGCTGTCGCGAGCGAAGCAAGACGTCCCACCCGCCGTGCGGCGCCTGGTCTTGCGCCGTGATCGAGGCCGCTGCGTGTTTCCGGGCTGTTGCCACGCCACCTTCCTCGATCTGCACCACATCACGGCGCGAGCCGCGGGCGGACGCCACGATCCGGACAATCTTGTCACGGTCTGCGGAGCGCATCATCGTGCGATCCATCGCGGCGAAGCCGGCGTGAAAGGCAGCATTGCCGCGGGGCTGCGGTTCGAGCGCGCCGACGGTGCCGCCTACGGCCGGGCGCAGCTTGGCGAAACTCAAGCCCGCGGAACCCAAACCGGCGAAACGCAAGCTTGCGGAACTCGAGCCGGCGGAACGCTAGCCGGCGAAACGCCAACTCGCGGAACTCCGGCGACGTGGGCCAAGGCATTTCGCGCGCTGTGCCATTTGGGGTTTCGCGAAGGCGAAGCGCGGCAGGCCCTCGCTCAGGCCACGACCCACGTGGGCGAAGACGCCGATCTGGAGTCCCTGGTGCGCCGCGCGTTGTTCGCCCTCACTCGTGACATCGCGGCGTGAGCCACGCAGCGGGGCGGGGCTTCACCCAAGTGCCGGGTCGATGCCGGCTGGAAGGTCGACAGGCGGCGGCACCCAACTCGCCCGCAGCCGGCGACCCTCGCTCTGTTTCGACGAGCGCCACGCCGCCACCCCGCCACGCCGCCACGCGCCACGCCTCGCGGCTCAGTTCAGGAACGACGGCTGCTTCTTCGCCGCCCATTTGACGCCCGGCTGCGCTAGACCTCCGCATCACCCATGACCATCGCCGTCGTTGCCGAGAAGCCCTCCGTCGGGCGCGATCTGGCAAGCGCGCTCGGTGCCACGCGACGCGGGGACGGCACGCTGTCCGGCAACGGCTATGTGGTGACGTGGGCTATCGGTCACCTGGTGGGCCTGGCCGAGCCCGAGGGGATCCAGCCCGAGTGGCGGCGTTGGCGGCGCGAAGACCTGCCGATGCTGCCGAAACGCTGGCCGCTCACGATCTTCGACGCGACGCGCGACCAGTTCGAGGTAGTGCGCCGCGTGCTCAACGCGCCTGACATCGATTCGGTCATCTGCGCCACTGATGCCGGTCGCGAGGGGGAGCTGATCTTCCGGCTGATCTACGAGGCCTCCGGCTGCCGTCGTCCGGTCTCGCGCCTCTGGATTTCCTCGCTCACCGAAGCCGCCATTCGCGAGGGCTTGCGCCGCTTGCGACCCGCCAGCGATTACGACCATCTCGCCGACGCAGCCCTCGGGCGCAGCCGGGCGGACTGGCTGCTGGGCATGAATCTCTCGCGCGCCTACGGTCTGGCTCTCGACGCGCCACTTTCCGTGGGGCGCGTACAGACGCCAACGCTGGCCATGCTCGTCGAGCGTGAGCTTGTGCTGCGCGACTTCGTGCCCGAGCAGTACTTGGAGGTTTCAGCCACGTTTTCTGGGCAGCCCGACCAGAGTTACCAGGGCACCTGGTTCGACCCTGCCGCCAAGCAGCACGCCCAGCGGCTAGCGTCATCCGGCGAAGCCGCCCAGGCCATCGTCGAACGCGCGCTCGCCGGTCGGGCCGTGATCGCCAGCGTCAGCTCGCAGACCAAACGGCTTCCGCCCCCACTTCTGTACGACCTCACGGAGCTGCAGCGCCATGCCAACCGGCTGTATGGGCTGTCTGCTCAGCGCACGCTGGATGTAGCGCAGGCGCTCTACGAAAAGCACAAGCTTCTGAGCTACCCGCGCACCGACAGTCGGCACCTGTCCAGCGAGCTAGCAGGCACTCTGCCGGCCATTGTGCAAGCCATTGCGGCTCCCTACGCAGCGCTCTTGGCGGAGGGGACCGGCAAGCGCGCGCTCTCCGGCCGCTTCGTGGACAACACCAAGGTCACTGACCATCACGCCATCGTCCCGACCACCGTGATGGCCTCGGGACGAGCACTGAGCACCGATGAACAGCGAGTGTACGCGCTGGTCTGCCGGCGACTACTGCAAGCCTGGCACGAGGATTTCGTGTGGGCGGCCACTTCGGTGCTCACCTACGTGCGGCCGCAAGCCGAGACGAGCGGGCCCATTGATAACTATCGCAGCCACGGCACGGCGATTGAGCAACAAGGCTGGAAGGTGCTCGACCTGGGCGAAGCCAAGCCGCCCCGCCGCGCGGGCGCCGCCGGGAACGCTGAATCCGGCGCGAAGGACGACCCGAGCCTGCCTCCAGGTCTGACGCGTGGCCAAGCTCCGCGCGTGATGGCCGCGCAGGCGCGGCCGTTGACCACACGGCCGCCGCCGCCGCTCAACGACGCGACCCTGCTCACCGCCATGGAAACCGCAGGCAAGACGGTCGACGAAAAGGAGCTGTCGGACGCCATGAAGGACAGCGGGCTGGGAACGCCCGCGACACGTGCGAATATCATCGAAACGCTGCTCAGCCGCGGCTATGTCGCGCGCGACGGCAAGGCGCTGCGCGCGACAGAGCGCGGGATCGGCTTGATTGCGGTCGTCGATGCAGAGGTGAAGAGCGCGACCATGACGGGCGCTTGGGAGGCGCGGCTGCAGGCCATCGCGCGCGGCCAGGGCGCGCTAACCGAGTTTTTGCAGCACATCGAAGCCTACGTGAAGGCCGTCGTCGCCCGCGTGCCCACGCTACTACCGCCGCTGGCCGGCGGCACCGGGCCCAAAGCGCCTCCGACACCCGTTGCCCACGCAGCTCCCACGCCGCCCACCCCGAGGCCTGGCAAGCCCTCGGCTGCGGCCAAGCTCAAGACGACGAGGACGACGAAAACGAGAACGAAGACGAGGGCGAGCCGGGAGGACGCGGCAGACGCGCCAAGCAGCGCCACCGCCAAGGCGAACCGCGCAGACTCAGCAGGGGCAGCCAGCACGAACAGCCCCACGCCGTTGGTTCAAGCGCGGGGCCCGGCAGCACGCCTTGATGGTGACGGCCGCGCAGCGTCAGAGGGGGCCACCGCGCTCGAGTCGCTGCTGCGCGCACGTTTCGGCTTTCCCACATTCCGGCCGCACCAGCGGGCCGTGTGCGAAGCGGCGGCAGCGGGCAGCGACGTGCTGCTGGTGATGCCCACGGGCGCCGGGAAATCCCTGTGTTACCAGTTGCCCGGGCTAGCGCGAGGCGGCACCACGCTCGTGGTCAGCCCGCTCATCGCGCTCATGGAGGATCAGGTCACGCGTCTGCAGTCGCTAGGGCTTCGCGCCGAGCGCATCCACTCGGGCCGGTCGCGGCTCGAGTCACGCCAAGTGTGCCTGGACTACGTGGCCGGCGCGCTCGACTTTCTGTTCATTGCTCCGGAGCGCCTGGGCGTCGCTGGCTTTCCGGAGCTGCTGGCGCGGCGTCCGCTTGGGTTGATCGCGATTGACGAAGCCCATTGCATCTCGCAATGGGGGCACGACTTTCGCCCCGACTATCGGCTGCTCGGACAGCGCCTGCCACTGCTGCGACCGGCGCCGGTGGTGGCGCTCACGGCGACGGCCACGCCGCGGGTCCAGCAGGACATCCTCGGGCAGCTGGGTTTGGGCGGACAGGCTCGCCTGTTCATCCATGGATTTCGCCGGCACAACCTCGGGCTGGAGGCGCTTGAGCTAGCGCCCGCCGAGCGAACCGGCCGCGCGCTCCAATGGCTGGCTGGGCCGAACCGACTGCCCGCCATCGTCTACGCGCCAACGCGCAAGGCCGTCACCAGCCTGGCTGAGGTGCTGGCCTCGAGATTCCGCTCGGCGCCCTACCACGCGGGCCTTACGCCGAAGGTGCGCGAGCGCGTGCAGACGGACTTTCTCGCCGGTCGCCTCGACGTAGTAGTGGCCACCGTCGCGTTTGGCATGGGCGTCGACAAGGCCGACATCCGCACGGTGTTGCACCTGGCTCTCCCGGGCAGCGTTGAGGCGTACTACCAGGAGATCGGCCGCGCCGGCCGCGATGGAAAGCCCTCGCGCGCCGTGCTCATGCATCACTTCTCCGATCGCAAGACGCACGAGTTCTTCCTTGAGCGTGACTACCCCGACGCAGACCTGCTGGAGCGACTCTTCCAGGCGCTCAAGCCGACTCCCGTGACCGCCGCAACCCTGCGCAAGCAGGCGCGGGTTGCCAAGGGCGACTTCGAAAAGGGGCTCGAGAAGCTGTCGATCCACGGCGGGGTGCTCGGCGTCCTTTCAGACCAACTGGTGCGAGGTCACGACGCCTGGCGCGCCCCTTACGCGGCCCAGCGAGAGTTGCGAACCGAGCAACTGGCGCTTATGGCGAGGTTCGCCGAAGGGCGACAGTGCCGCATGCTCGGCTTGGTGCAGCACTTCGGCGATCAGCAGGATTCGGGGGAACTCTGCGGCCTATGTGACCGTTGCGCGCCGAACGCCTGCATCAAGACCCAGGAGGCACCAACGGATGGCGGTTGGCTGCCGCCGCCACGTTCGGAAGCGAAACGCCGAGCCAGCGCGGCCGGGAAGCCCCGTAAAAAAGGGCGCAAGAAGTCGAGCACGCCGGCCGTCGTGCTCCCCACGACAGGCCCCGGCGCCGCGCTCGTCGCGACTCTGCGAGCCTGGCGCCTCCAGGAAGCCAAGAAGCGGCGGGTGCCGGCCTTTCGGGTGCTCACCAACCGCGCTCTTGTCGCTATCGCCGAGGCGCGCCCGGCCACCGCGCATTCACGGGGCGCGGTGCCGGGCGTCGGACCCAAGCTTCTGAAGAGCTACAGCGTTCAACTGCTCGGGCTTTGCACGCTTCGCGGCAGCAAGCCGTAAGCACTCGCCTCCGTCAGGACTTGCGCTTGCGAGCGAGCTTACCGTCTTTGCGGGCTTGCTGAAGCTCGGGCTGGCTGAGCTTGTTGTCACGGTTGGCGTCGGCCACCTTGATACGCTCCCAGCGTTGCTCACCTACCTCGTCCTTCGTCAGAAAGCCGTCTCGGTTCTTGTCGGCCTTCTTAAAGGCGTGCTTGCCCTTCCCGTGATGCTTAGCCTTGCCGTGATGTCCGCCTTCGCACTGCTGCTCGGCGCTGTCCGCTGGCGCGCCGCTGGCTACCAGCGTGGCGGTCATGGCCACCAGAAAGGCCAACAAGGCCGCGGGGGTTCGCTTGATCAAGGTCATGGAGAATTCCTTCGGCGACGGGGGTTTGGCCGTCTTGTCTTGGTAGACGTCGCAACAAACCAATCCCCTACGGAGCGCTTTCGCGAGCCTCGCTCGCGGACTCACGCCTGCCCGAGCCTCCCGCAATTATCGCGTATTTCTCGGTAATTCTCGATAATTGACCACGATTTGACCTGCCTTGAGACCCGCGGCGGAGCAGGCTCGTCGCCCGAGGAGTTCCCATGGTCGATTGTTTGAAGCACGCTTGCTGGGCAGCTATCGCTGCGGTCCTGTCAATCAGCCGAGCGGCCCCGGCGCTAATATTGCAGCCGACGCCCGGCGGAAACGCCGTGCCGGTGCTGGCAGGCGGCGTGGCCAGCTGCACCGACAAGAACGTGGAGGTCTGCCTCGACCTGGCCGAGGGTGACGCGAGCCTCATCGATGCCCAGGCCGACGCGCTCGTCGCCCCCGAAACGTTTCAGCCGACCTGCGAGTTGACCTTCGTGCCGATCGTGAAGGGAGGATCTATCTACGATGTCTTCGGCTGGTACAACGTCAAGCCGGTTCCGAACGATCCGACTAAGTTCCTGAGGCCCACGCAAGCCGAACTCTTCGGCATGTTCGCGGCGAACGGCTTTCAGACGAGCGCCCAGCTCGCGGGGCAAGCCGTGGTGCTCGACCTCGCGGCGGAGCGCGCAGCGGGCCGCTACACCGGCGGGCATATCGGCTTCTTTCTGGCCTCCAGCGGCGGCGCGCTCTCGGTCAACCCAACGACGCACCAGTTGATAGGCACGCCCACCTTCCTCTTCCACACCCAACACGCGCTGAACCAGGGCAGCACACCCACCTCCACCTATTACAACGTGCTCACTTGGGAGAGCGTGGCCAAGCCCAACACGTTCTATTTCGGCTGGGAAGATCTGCCCGTCAACAGCGGCAGCGACAACGACTTCGACGACTTCGTGTTCTCGGTCACGGGCGTCCAGTGCGGGGGAGGTGGGGAACCCTGCGATTCCGGGCTGCTCGGTGCCTGCGCAGCGGGCATTCAGCAGTGTCGGAAGAGCGTGATCACTTGTGTGCCGAGCGTGCAGCCCGGCCCCGAGGAGTGCAACGCCCTCGACGACGACTGCAACGGCGAGGTGGACGAAGGTGAGCTGTGCGCAGCAGCCGAGGTGTGTCACCGCGGCCTGTGCGTACCCAACTGCGGCACCGGCGAGTTTCGCTGCCCCGGCGCTTCGGTGTGCAGAGCGGGAGGCGTATGTGTCGATCCCGCCTGCGCCACGAAGGAGTGCCCACCCGGGCAGGTGTGCGACGGCGGCGAGTGTGTGGACAGCTGCACCGGGATCACCTGCCCGCATGGCCGCGCCTGTCGCAACGGAGGCTGCGTCGATCCCTGCGTGGGTATCGAGTGCGACGCGGGTTTCGCGTGCGTGCTCGGCATTTGCACGAACTGCGCGTGCTCGCAGTGTGGCGCGGGCCTGGTCTGTCATGAAGACCGCTGCGTCGACGCGGGCTGCGAGAGCCAAACCTGCGGCGCTGGCAGCCACTGCGAGCTCGGCGCGTGCGTAGACAACTGCGCAGGCGCCGTGTGTCCCGAAACCCAACGCTGCTCGGCGGGCGAATGTCTCGCGGATCCCAACGCGGTCGGCGCCTCAGGAGCCAATGGCCAGGGCGGCAGCGGCGTCGTGGTCCTGCCGACCGGCGGCACGCTATCACCCAGCGGCGCGGGCGGAGCAGGCAGCGGGCGGCGCGCCAAACTCGTGCCGCTCGAACCCGACTGCAGCTGCAAGCTGCCCGGATCGGGGCGTCATTCGA